>JBIIUD010000560.1:0-3205 GCA_044340175.1 Verrucomicrobiaceae bacterium | reverse complement strand
AACGCCGCAGTTCCTCCATCGCCGCCATCCGCTCCGGGACCGGCACCTCCTTCAGCTTCTTCACCGCCGCGCTGATCTCCGGCTGCCCCAGCAGCGTCCCATGAAGTGTTCTCGCTTCCTCACGCCGGTCCGGCGGAGAAAAAATCAGCAGTTCCATCTCCAAACGCTTCACCACCGCATTCGGAAAATCGGGCGACTCCGGTGGCGGCATCTTCGGCATTTCACCCCGACCTCCCCAGGGCTCCGGCCCCCTCATGTTCGCCAAAAGCGTCGCGATCTCCGGGTCGATCTCCTTCAGCGCCCCATGGATCGCCTCCCGCATCTCCTCATTCGCCTTCATCATGCGATCCCGCGCGTCCGCCACTTCAGGGCGTCCCCAGGCCTTCGCCAATGCGTCACGCACACGCCGCTTTTGATCCTCAGACAGTCTTTCAAAGCCCTCGCCATACATCGGAGGTCGCCCGCCCATCCCTTTACCCCCTGGTCCAAAGCGATCCCCCCCCCGGCGATCCCCACGCTCTTCGCCGGTGGGCCAATCACCCCGCTCGGGCGGCTTAGGCCCCTGCGAAGGAGGAGGTGCGGGTGGTGGTGGTGGTGGCCCCTCCCTTTTTTGACCGCCCTCAGGTGTGTCTCCCGGTTGCGCCTGGACCACAGGAGCAGCGCACATTCCCCCCGCTAAAATCAGGGCGGCAAATCGGTTCAAAGAGGAAGACATCATGACGAGCAGTTCGGGAAAGATGGGTTCAGATTCTCCCCCGCGCAACCACCGGAACACGCCAGCAGCATCTCTTTGAACCCAGTCCCACCACCAAAGTTTCGTCAAATCGACCTTCACCGCCGGCTGATGACCGCCCGCCCTACTCTCACCCCCGAAACAATGCCCCCATCTTTTTCCCCAGCAGGATCGCCGCACCCACGATTGTCACCGTCAAAAACACCATCGCCCACACCCCCAGCGCCGCCGCCAGATTTGGCCCACTGCCCAGCGCTCCGATCAACGAGTAAATCGCCTTCGTGATCGGGAAATGCGCTGCCTGCTGCGCCAGGATCATCGAGTCACTCACCTCCAGCATCGCAAACGCAAACGCCAGCAGCCCGCCCGCCACCAGGTTCGGTGCCACCAGCGGCAGCGTGATCCGCCACAGCGCACGCTCCGGTGTCGCCCCCATGTTTTGCGCCGCCTCCTCCAGCGCCGGGCTCACCTGCTGGAAGCCCGCCGAGGCCGACCGCACCACATACGGCAGCCGCCGCACCGAATACGCGATCACCAGCAGCAATATCGGATTCTCACCCAGCATGAGAAAGCTCAGCGGCTGACCCTCGCGGGACATCGCTAGATACCCAAACGCCATCACCAGCCCCGGCACCGCCAGCGGCAGCATCGCCATCGTGTCCAGGATCTGCCGCCCCGGGATCTTCGTGCGCACCACCACATAGGCCACACTCACCCCCAGGACCAAATCCACCAGCACCGCGAGCGACGAGTACTTCAAACTGTTACTGATCGAACTCAGCGTCAGATCATGCCCTAGCGCATCCCGGAAATGGTCCAGGGTGAGGCCCGTCGGCAGCACCGTTTGATACCAATCCGACGCCACCGAAAGAAACACCACGCCCAGATGCGGCAGCACCGCCAGGAAAGTCACCCCGGCAAACAGCGCCGTTATCGCCCAGCCCCATATCGGCTTCACCACGATCATCTCCCGCGCCGTTGTCGCCTTTCCCCCACCCACCGCATCACTCCTGCCAAACAGAACCTTGCCCAGAAGGTAAAAACCCGCGCTGAAGGCCAACATCACAAACACCAGCGCATACGGAAACGGATTCCCGCTCAGGTCATTGAGCGACCGGAAAATCTGCACTGACGTCACCCGATCATAGTCAAACACCAGCGGCACGCCTAGCTCCGTGAACGCCCAGATGAACACGATCGTCCCCCCTGCAAACACCCCAGGCATGATCAGCGGCAGCGTCACCCGCCAGAATCGCCGCGCTGGCGTGCAGCCCAGATTCGCCGCCGCCTCCTCCATCGCCGGGTCCAGATTCGCCAGCGCCGCCGCCGCATTCAGATAAATGATTGGATACAGGTGCAGCACCTCCATGATCACGATGCCAAACATCTGCCCTTCACCCAGCCAATCAATGGGATGCGCCGGGTCCATGATCCCCACCGCCGCCAGCAAACTGTTCAGCGCCCCCGCCTGCCCCAGCATCGCCTTCACCCCGATCGCCCCCACAAACGGCGGCAGCACCATCGGCGTCAGCACCAGGGAGTTCAGCAGCACCCGACCCGGAAACAAATAGCGCACATGCAGCAGTGCCAGCGGCACAGACAGCACTAGGCAGCCTAGCGTCGTCCACAGCGCGATCCAAAAGGCATTTGTCAGCCCCTCCCGATACAGTGGATTGCGAAACACCTCCCAGACAAACTCCGCCGTGAACTTGTGATCCGCTGTGCGAAAGGCCGACACCACCGTCGTCCAGATCGGGGCCAGGAAAAAGCAGCCAAAAAAGGCCACCATCGTCGCAAACACGAGGTAACTCAGCTTCCGACTCATCAGCGTTTAGGGAGAGGGTTGAGGTTCATCGTCATTGTCATTGTCCGCGCCGCGCCTGACTCGCTGCCAGTTGGTATTGTTTGCGGAAAGCCTCCCCCAGTTGCCGCGCCAACCGCGTCTCCTGGGCCTTGTCCCTGGAGGCCAGCGTCTGCGTCACATTCGACGCCGCATTGTCAAAGTGAATCAGGCCCAACTCATGGAAAGTGCGCGTCGCCTCCGGGGGAAAGCCCGCCCGCTCCAGCTCCACCCACGCCTCCCGCAGCTCCTTGTGCGTGTCCAGACACATCACCCGAATCAGAAATCGGATCGCGTTGAACACCGGCCCCGTCCAGTCCGCCTCATAATGAAAGAGCTTCGCTTTTTCAAAAGGTCGCTCACCCGCATCACTCATCATCGGCAGCCGCGCCTCCGTGTACCAATCCCGCCGCACCGGCAGCCGACGCAGCGCCACCTTTGCCGGACCACCCGCCGCCCCCGACTTCAGCCCCCACAGATCCTGCCCCGCGTCCGAAAGCACAAAAGCCATGAACGCCGTTGCCAACTCCGCATCCGGCGCTCCCCGCAGCATCCCCACCGGGTCCACCGACACCGCCGTCCCTCCCACCGGAGCCACAAAGCCCACCCGCGACTTGCCATCTTTCCCCCGC
>JBIIUD010000559.1:0-3208 GCA_044340175.1 Verrucomicrobiaceae bacterium | reverse complement strand
GCGGCTGAGCGCTGATTTGAGCTCGGTCAAACCCTGGCCAGTGGTGGCCTGCATGGGGATGACGGGGATGCCCAGGCGCATGCTCAGTGCCGTGGCGTCGATGGCTTGCTGCCGCTCGGCCACGACGTCGATCATGTTCAGTACCAGCACGGTGGGCAGGCCGAGCTCGAGCACCTGAGTGACGAGGTAAAGGTGACGCTCCAGATTCGATGCGTCCATGATGCAGACGACCCGATCAGGGCGCGGGGTGCCGGGCTGACGGCCGAGCAGGACATCCCGCAGCACGGCTTCATCCGGGGAGCGGGCGTTCAGGGAGTAAGCTCCGGGCAGGTCAATGAGGCGGAGCTTCTTGCCGTGCTGGGAAAAGCATTCACCGATTTTTTTCTCCACGGTGACACCGGGATAGTTGGCGACCTTTTGGCGCAGGCCGGTGAGCAGATTGAAGATGGTGGTCTTACCCGAGTTCGGATTCCCAACGATGGCAATCGAGGGCGGGGCTGCTTCGCGGGTGGGCGATGCGGCCAGGGTTGGTTGCGTTTTGGGAATGAGATTTGGTCGCATCAACGGGACGGCAGTGTGCTGCTTTGAGAGGCGTTTGCAACCGGGATGCGCGAAAATCTACCGGTCGGGAAGGTCAGCGAACCCGAGAAGGGTCAATAAATCATGGTCTGATCGGGTGCGGTGGTTTCCTCGATGGTTTTGGCTTCGAGAACGGGAACGGTCTGCCCTCCCTCCTGCTTGTAGGTCATGGTGCCGACGATTTTGACCCAGCTCATTTCTTTGTAGTCGGGGGCTTTTTTGCCGAAGTCCACCGGGATGGAGTAGGGGCGGGCATCGGCAGCGCAGCACTGCACGAGCATGCGGAAAATGCGCAGGCGGTGGCCGTCGTCATTGTTGACCTTTTCGGGGAGGATCTGCGCGATGGTCTCGACCGACTGGCCTTTGAGCACGCTCTGGACTTCGACGTCACCGCCGGTGTAGTAGATCTCGGGGACATCGAGGATGAAGTTGCCGGCCTCGCTCTTGGGTACCTGGGCTTCGAGGTCAGCGAGGGTGAAATTGCCGTAGCTCTGGGCGGCGGGCGGGGTGGTGCCGGAACTGCCGCCGGAGGCTGTTGCTGGGGCATCCGTGCCCGCGGGAGTGGTGGCTTTGGCAGGAGGCGTGTCCATCGCCGGGGCCTTGCTAGGACTGGACCCGGCGGTAGGAGCGGGTGGGGCGTCTGGGGAAGGCGATGATTTGGGCGGTGCCGTCAGATCTGCGAGAGCGGAGGTGGGGGACGCCGCGGACGCTTTTTTCAGCGAGAACTGATCGGCGCGAGTGGTGTCGGCGTAATTCGGGCTGTAAAGACCTTTGTTTTCGGCGACCCGAGGGCTGAACTGATCCGGCGAGTTCAAGGCGGCCAGGGTGATCGGGATCGCGAGGATGGCGATGGCCACAAAGCGACCGGTCCAACCGCTTTCTTCGAGCATGCCGTGCGCGTGGGCGTGTTCCTGGTGGTCATGAGCGTGGTCGTGAGCATGATCATGGCCGCAGGGGGTGGTGTCATGGGAATGATCGTGACCGCAGGTAGAGTGATCATGGTCGTGATCGTGATCGTGGTCGTGGGCAACCGCATGATCGTGAGCGTGATCGTGGTGGTCGTGGTCATGCCCGCAACAGCCACTGTGGGAATGAGCGTGGTCGTGGTCATGACTGTGATCGTGATCGTGACCGCAGTCGAGTTCGGCGGCGTTGCTAGTGAGCAGGTTGAAGAGGCCCAGGATCATGAGGCCGACACCGGCGATCAGGACCATGGCCTGGAAGATGCCATCGGGTGGGAGGTAATTGATGATGCGGCCAGAGGCGTAGAAGTAAAGCAGCACGCTGCCCCAAAGGAAAAGCAAGGCGACGCTGACGTAATGAGTGAAGGCGCGGGTGAAGTTCATGGCCTGGGGGTTTTGGGGGAAAGGATTAGTTCAGGGAAGCGAGTTTTTGCATGAGGGCGATCCAGGGCACACTGAGTGCGCCAACCAGCAGGAATAGACCGAGTAGCATGGCGACGACCACACGGCGTTTGAAGACCGCCGCATACATGAAGACGAGTTTCACATCCATCATGGGGCCAAAGACAAGAAAAGCCAGCTTCGAGGCCAAGGAAAAGCTCTCCATGGGCGCAGCGATGAAGGCGTCAGAGGTGCTGCAAAGAGAGAGCACAAAGGCGAGCGACATCATCGACGGAATGGCGATCCAGTCGCTGGCGGCAAACTGCGCGACCTGAGTTTGATCCACTTGGGTATTGAAGATGGAGGTGATGATGACGCCAATGGTGAAGTACATGCCCGTGTCCAGGAAGTCGCGCATGGCGGTGCGCATGGCGTGGATGAGGCGATCGTTGAAGGGGGCGGATGGCGTGCCTTCGGGATGCTCTGCGCGGGAGGTGGCGGCATTGGTGACGGCAGTGGCAATGCTGGGCTTCAGGATGTCGGTGATGCGAAAGCGCAGCATGAGCAGTCCCACCAAAACGGCGACGACATAACCGAGCGAAAGTCGCCCAAGAGTCATCGTTGCCTCAAGCACGGCGGGCAGGCTGGTCAGGTCGGCGAATTCCTTGAAGGCGGTGAGCGTGCTGACGGCGACGATGGGATTGATGATCGGGGCGGACAGCAGGTAGGTCATGGCGCAGGAAAGCGGCAGACCTTTTTGCACAAGCCGACGCACCACCGGGACAACAGCGCACTCACAGACAGGAAAAATGAGCCCCAGAAAACCCGCCGCAAGGGTGGCAAGGATTTTGTTTTTGGGCAGCACGCGTTCCAGCAGTCCCGCCGGTAGAAAAGCGTCAATGAATCCGGATAGTATGGTGCCGACGAGAATGTAGGGGGCGCCTTCCAAAAGGATCGAGAGAAAGGCCATCAAAACGTCCCCGGTTGGGCTGGGTGCGGGGAGGTTGGCAAATAGAAAGGTCATAAATCAGGAGGAAACGGAAAGGCGGTGCGTGAGCGTGTGCGTGAGAGGATGTAAACGGGAGGGAAGCGCGGGATCAAGCTTCAATCTTGCACAGTGCGCAGGCGATAGACTTCGCGCGTGGCACTGAAGAACTGGCCGGGAAAGAGTTGAACACGCTCAAACAGCGCGGGATCGTCGATCAGGGCAAAGATGGCCGGGTGCGCGTCTGCGAGCAGGGCGCGATACCCGAAGTTGATGAAGAGCGGTTTTTTCTCGCTGCGTG
>JBIIUD010000558.1:0-3215 GCA_044340175.1 Verrucomicrobiaceae bacterium | reverse complement strand
CTCGACCACATCCTCAACCCCTCCAAAGTCATCGACGAAAAATTCCGCCTCCTCACCATCACCCAAAAAGACGGCACCCTCGTCACCGGCGCCCTAGAAAGCGAAGACGACGAACGCCTCACCCTCAAACCCAACCCCCTCGCCCCCGACACCCTCGAGATCGGCAAAAGCCAAATCCAAACCCGCACCGAGTCCACCGTCTCACCTATGCCTGCAGGCTTATTGAACGGCCTCAAAGCCCCCCAAATCCTCGACCTCCTCCTCTGGTTCGAAGCCCAGGGAAATCCCGCCCACCCCGCCTTCCAGTAACCTAGCGTCCACCCCGTGGGGCGACCGGCTCGTTCGCCCACATTGCCAACTAACACGCCAGCAATCGTAAACGTACGTTGTTCAAGCTTCAGCTTGTCATCGCACGTCCCGTTGGCACTGACACGCTAAAGCGCGCACAACGTACGCGCCCAGCGGTCCAATTCCGCTGACTCCATGTTCTACAGCCCCCAAAGGCGCTCTTTGCTTTTGCACCACTCAAGCATACGAGCTCTCCACACGGTTAGCCACATCGCGGTAACCATAGTCCGCATTGTAAATTTCTTTGAGCGCTTCCAAGTAACCCTCACGATCCGCGAGTTTCTCGCACACCATCGCCAGCTCGTAGAGCACCTCTTTTTTGGTCGCATCCATGATCGCCAGCTCCTTGATCGCCTCAGCAAAGGAACTCTTGGCCAAGTCGTTCATGTTCTTCTTCTCGAAGCAGCGGCCCAGCATCAGCATCGCCTTGGTGCGAATGTGCGGATTCGACTTGGCCTGCTGGAGTTCTGGAATCGCTTCCGTGAACATCCCCGAGTTGAAATAAGCTTGGCCCAGATCGTAGCGCAATTGCTTGTCCGTTGGGTTCCGATCCACCCGTGCCCTGGCTTCCGCGATGACCACCGCCCCACGCTCCATGCGGATTTCCGCGATGCGCGCCCGCTTTTCCTCGATGTCCGGCGCATTGGGATCTGCCTCGATCTCGGCTTCCATCCGCTCGATCTCGCGATCCTTGATCAAATCCCGCAGCAGTTCCGTCTTGCGCTGCAGTGCCACGTCCCCGGTGTTCAGTGTCAATGCGTAGTCATAGAACATCTGAGCGTTTTCCAGCTGGCCCAGTTTCTCATACAGATCCGCCATGCGCTTGACCGTGTTGATGTTGGACTGGTCTGCATTGTATTGCTCGATCGTCTTTGCCAGCAGGGCCTCCATCTGCTCCTGGGTCATGCCCTGCTTGTTCATCATTTCCAAATCCGCCGCCTCATCCGCATTCTTCATCGATTTGCGGAAGTCACCATCCGAGCCCCAGCCTTGGCGGCTGATCGACATGCGTGCCGCAGCGTCTTTCTCCCCCTTGATCGCGTTCATGTCACGCGGATCCACCTTCAAAATCGCCCGGTAAATGTCTCCCGCCTTTTCAGGGTTGTCATGGGTCATGTAGTGCTCGGCCAGCTTGTACATGTTTTTGGTGTTCGTTGGGTGGCCCATGCGAATGGTTTCGAGCGCCAGCGCCGCCAAATCAGGAAAGTGAATCCGCATCGCCAGATCATAGAGCTGCGTGTTGCCACTCAGGCTGAACGGATCATTCTGAAACACGTTCTCCTCCAGATCCGCGATCTGATCGATCGGCTCTTTCTTACCACCGCTCTTGAACAAGCCACCACCACCGCCGCCAAAACCGAACATTTTTTTGCCGCCAGCCTTAGCCTTCTCGCCTTCCGCACGCCGCAGCAGACGACGCCCGTCCAGGAAACCCGGTTCCGCCTTCACGATCGGCAGTGTCAAGCTCACCACATAGTCCCAGTTGCGCTGCTCAAAGGAGAGCATGGCTTTTTTCCACAGGTTCTGAAACTTCGGTTCGAGTTCGGTTTCTGGTACGATCATAGGTGCAGGAGGGGGAGATAGAAGATGAGTAATGAGAGAGGGTAGAATGAGAATTTGTCAGTGAAGGTCAAGTCCCGGGCTTCTTCGCTTCAGGCGGGGCCGCTTTGGTCGGTTGCGCAGGTTTCGGAGTCGCGGTCGCTGGTGGCACCGTCGGGGCAGGCACCGCTTCGGCACTGCCTGTTACCTTGGCCTTCCACCCAGCTAACTCCTGCTTCACGCCATCCGTAAAGCTCTTCACGCTGAACCCGTGCTCAAAGAGCACCATCCAGCAGAATGTGGCCACAAGAAAGGCTAGGAACCACAGGATTTTCGACAGCAAACGCATGATTTTCGGGGGGACATGGAGACTAATGACAAAAGCGCCCCCACGTCCAGCCTGGAATTTGATCTTTTTGATCACTCCACCCCACCCGCATCCTCCCTTGCGCGCCAAGTCCGGCCATGCCAGTTTCTCAGCCATGTCCAGTCTGCCCACCGAATTCCCCAACGTCACCGCCCTCACCAAAGCCAATATTTACTTCGACGGCAAAGTCGTCAGCCACAGCCTTGTGCTCCTGGATGGCAGCAAAAAAACGCTCGGACTCATCTATCCCGGCACTTATCACTTCGGCACAGACAAGGCCGAACTCATGCAGATCGTTGCGGGTGCCTGCACGGTGAAACTGGATGGCGCAAGCGCTACTGCCGACTACTCAGGCGGCCAGGCCTTCGAGGTCCCTGCCAAGTCGGGCTTTGACATCACCGTCAACGCTGGCATTTGCGAGTACATCTGCTCTTTCATCGATTGAGCGATTGAGCGGCACGTTTGCCGATAGAGCCCCGTCTCTTGACGTGTTACCTGTGTTCCCACCATGAAACTGTTTTCCCTCGCCCTCGCTTCTCTGACGTTGCTTGCCTCTTTCTCGGCAGCAGCCGAGCCAAAAAACGTCGTCCTGATTGCCGGGAAACCCAGCCACGGGCCCGGCCAACATGAGCACAATGCAGGCGTGCTGCTGTTCAAAAAATGCCTCGAACAAGGGGCCGCAGAATCAGTGGCGGTAACCGCTTTCCTCAATAGCGAGTGGCCTTCGGCCGAAGTCCTCGGCAAGGCGGACACGATCCTCTTCTATGCCGATGGCCAGGGCGGTCATCCTGCTCTGCAGGGGGATCACCTCCAGCAGTTGGGCAAGGAAATGGCGCGGGGCTGTGGCTTGGTTTGCGTTCACTACGCCGTGGAGCCCACCCTGGAGAATGGCAACAAAGAGTTCATCGACTGGCTGGGCGGCTGCTTTGAAATCAACTACAGTGTGAACCCCCACTGGCAG
>JBIIUD010000557.1:0-3235 GCA_044340175.1 Verrucomicrobiaceae bacterium | reverse complement strand
GTGAGACCGTGGTCGCGACCCAGGTCATCACGCGCTACGGCGGAAAAGGCGCCAACCAAGCCCTGGCTGCCGCCCGTCAGGGAGCGCGTGTGACCATGATCGGCTGCGTCGGCGACGATCCGGAGGGCCGTACCTACATGGACCAACTCCGCCGGGAGGGCATCACGGTCAGCACCATGAAAACCGCGCGCGCCACCAGCACAGGCACCGCTTTCATCGCTGTCTCCTCGGAAAACGCAGAGAATCAAATCATCGTCCACCCAGGCGCAAACGGCCAGCTCACCGCCGCCACCGTGCGCAACCAACGCGCGCGCATTGCCGTCGCCAGCGCGTTGCTCGTCCAATTGGAAGTGCCTCTGGATGCGGTGCTGGCGGCCATCGAGATCGCCAATGAAACCCGCATCCCCGTAGTGCTGAATCCGTCTCCCGTGCAGGCGGATTTCCCTTGGGGCACTTGCCGGATTGATTTTCTCATCGTGAACCAAACGGAGGCAGAAACGGTGTTTGGCCTGGCAACAGAAACCCTGGAGAAAGAGTCCGCCGCCTGGACCGCAGCGCTGGCAGAAAAAAAGGTGCAAACGCTCATCATCACCCGCGGCAACCAAAGCACCCTGACCTTTCACCACCATCAGTTCGAAGCCGTGAACGCTCACCCAGTGACGCCCGTGGACACGGTCGGTGCCGGGGACACTTTTGCCGGGGTCTTTGCCGCACAACACCACTCCGGAAAGCCGTTCATCGAGGCCGTGCGCTGGGCCAACGTCGCCGGTGCCCTCGCCACGCTGAAGCCCGGCGCGCAAGAAGGCATCCCGATGGCTGGGGATGTCACTCAGGCCATCGCCGCTGTTGACGAGTGACGACCAAACGCTCAGGACAGGAGCGCGGACTTGAGTCCGCAGCAGCGTCGTGACGAGCCGATAAGGAGCTTCCCAAAACCGTGCCGGCCACGCTTGCGTCAGTTGGTGTGCGTTCACTCAATCACGAACGGATTCTTTCACCACCCTCCTGCCACCAGCGTTGCTGCGGACTGAAGTCCGCGCTCCAACCACCCCAGCGCCTGTCATTTCCCCTGCTTCAGCAGCCCGACCACGGCCGATGTCATCGCTTTGACCCCCGTCTCAATGCTGGGCTCTGGCACGGGCAGGAAAAGCGGGGAGTGCAAGGAGGGCAGCGGCTTGTCCTTCGCCGCAGCCACCCTCTCCGGCGGCTGAGTGCCCAGCCAGAACATACAGATCGGAACCTTTTCTTTGGTCAGCCCGTATTCGGCAAAATCCTCCGCGCCCATGACCGGCTCACGCGTGACGACATTCGCCGCACCAATGGCCACGCCGATGTGCTGCCGCACTTCCGCACACAGGGCGGGCTGGTTGTACAGCGCCGGAGATTGATCCTCAGACACGATCACCTCCGGCCTCTTGTCCGCAGGCATGCCCGCAGATTCAGCCTGGGCTTGGACGATGCGTTTGATGGAGTCGATCAGGTGCTGCCGCGTCTCGGTCTTGTAGCTGCGCAGGGTGAGCTGGAGCCGCACTTCCTCGGAGATGATGTTGCTCTTGGTGCCACCATGGATGCTGCCAATCGTCACCACCGCTGGATCACCCGGTCGCACCTCCCGACTGACAATCGTTTGCAGTGCCAGCACGATTTGCGCGGCCAGCACAATCGGGTCCTTGCACAGGTGCGGCATGGAGCCGTGCCCTCCGACGCCCTTCACCACGATCTCCACCGAGTCCACATTCGCCAGCGCATAACCTTCCACGATGCCGACCTGACCATGGGCCATGTCAGAAGAGCAGTGCAGCGCGATGGCCTTGTCCGGTGTGGGAAACTTCGAGAACAAACCGGCCCGCAGCATCAGCCGTGCCCCCAGCACACGCTCCTCCGCATGCTGACCGATCATGACCACCGTGCCCTGCCATTGATCACGCAATTGGCTCAACGCCCGCGCCGTGCCGATGAAGCTGGCCATGTGGATGTCGTGCCCGCAGGCATGCATCACATTCACCTCTTGTCCCGAGAGGTCCTTCACCTTTTTCGTGCTCGCGTAGGGCACGCCCGTCTGCTCTCTGACCGGCAACGCATCCAGGTCCGTGCGCACCATGATGACCGGACCCTCGCCATTTTTCAGCACGCCAACGAGCCCCTGACCACCCACTTTTTCCGTCACCTCAAACCCTGCCTCGCGCAATTCCTTGGCGACACGCGCCGCCGTTTCCACCTCTTGCAAAGACAGCTCCGGGTTCGCATGAAGCTCCTGGTAAAGCGCCACCAAAGATGGCAACTCCTGCCGCACCACCGAAGCGATGTCAGCGGCAGACAACGTGGAGGCAAACAGCGGCAACAGCAGGAACGGTCTCATACCGCCATCTAAAGCGAAAGCGGCAACGGCTGGCAAGACTTAACTCCTCATCCGACACTCGGCGGCGGCAGGTGCAGGTCTTTGACGAGGACCTTGGAGTTGCGGCCGCTGGCTTCGAAAGCAGCACGGCGCGCTTCTGGGAGCGCTTCAGGTGTGGCGACGGTGTAACCGAGCTTTTCCTCAAAGAAACGGAACGCCTGGGTGCTGAGCGCAATGAGCCGATGACAGCCCCGGGCGCGGGCGGTGTCTTCGGCAAAGGTCACCAGCTTTTGGCCGTGACCGCGGTTCTTATGCGCACGGCGCACAAAAAGACAGGCCAACTCGCCCGTGCGGATGCCCGTAGCAGGGTCGTCGTAGGTGTGCACGGCGACGGAGGCGATGGGGTTGCCGTCCAGCTCGAGCACAAAGAAGTCGCCCAGCTTTTCATGAATCTGCTCGCGCGTGCGCGGCACCAGCGCGGCGTCATCGATGGACTGCTGCATCATGGAGAGCAGCGCGGGCACGTCCGAAGGACTAGCGGCATGGATCTGCTGGTAGTCGTCCGCATGAATCATGGTGCCGACGCCCTCGTTGCTGAACAGTTCCGCCAAAAGCGCTTCCTCCTGGGTGCCATCGACGATGTGCACGCGCGGCACGCCCTCCTGGCAGGCGATGCCGCCGTAACGGAGCTTGGAGAGCAGGTTGATGTCGAGCGATTCGCTGGGATGTTTGGCCAGCTGACGAGCATCAATGGCCGCGATCTGGGCAATGCGCTGACCATTCAAGAACAGTCCGGACTCAGCGATGAAGATGACTTTGGCAGCCCGCAAAGCGATGGCGACCTCCACCGCCACAGCATCTGAGTTGAGCCGCAGGGTCGCACCCCGCCCATCGTAG
>JBIIUD010000556.1:0-3237 GCA_044340175.1 Verrucomicrobiaceae bacterium | reverse complement strand
GTAGATGTAACTGACGATGTTGGTGTCCAGCAGCATGGGCGGCTCTTAACTGGGGATTTTCTCGGATCTCCACTGCTCAAGAGCCTCGTCAAAACCCTCCCATTCTTCAACCGTCCCATCGCCGTACAAATCCACCGCGCGCTGGATGATGGGAACACGCTGCAGGGCAGCATACTGTTCAGCGGTGAGATCGTTCCAGAAGTCCTGGGCATCGTCCACATCCATGAAGCAGGGCTGATCCGAATGGGAGCAATCCCCAGTAATGGCAGCCCCTGAACCGATCCAATCCGCCAAAGTGCCTGTTGGCTCTTCAGGCGGGGGTGGGCTGAGCACGGCCACCACCTTGCCACGACTGACGATTTCAATGACGGTATCGCCCTTTTGAACGGCTTCGATTTCTTCGAGGCAATGCTCAGCGAAGTTACCCAGGGTAAGTTGTCGTGTGCTCATGGTGTGAGATTATGGGGTTCAATAGCGGTGTCAATGCCCAGCGAAGGACTCGGAGAGAACGATGGCGGGAGAGAGTTCTGCGGTGGAGAGGCCGCCGCGTGCGTCTTGGAGGGGTGGAGTGGTGGATTTTTGCATTTCCAATACTCCAATACTCCACGACTCCGTGACTCAGCACCCGGGTCACCTCGGGCGCAGAGGGTCGCTCGGGCTGCTGAGGCACGTGGCTGCGGGGAGCTGCCTTTTCGCTTCAGGCTGGGGGGATATTTGAGTTGCTACTGTAATATCTGTAATTACTGTACGCTGACCATCATGACCCATCACAAAGGACTCCTCGCTCTCTGCGTGCTCCTGCTCGGACTGACGGTCCCGGCGGTGGGTTTTGAGTTGTCCTGGTCCCTGGGCGGGGTGGACGAAAACCCTGACGAATTTGGCGCCGAGGCCTGGGGAACCAACGCCGCCCCCGGCAGCGCTGGCGCTCTCGATGACGATTACTACTTCGCCGGCACTTATCCTGCGCCCATCGGTGAGGTCGCGGCCAGTGAGCCGCTGACCCACTTTGCCGGAGCCGTCACCACTGGCAGCCCCATCTCCCGCATCCATTTCCCTCTCACCGCCGCGCAAACGCTGCCCTCCGCCCGTGTCCGACTCGTCGCCCACATGATCCGGGGTTGGTTTGATGGCGGCAAAGGCTTTGGCACGCACACTTTTCAGGTTCGCCTCAATGGCGCGCTGCTCGGCACGCAAACCCTCACCTACGCCGCCCCGCTCGTCATCGAAGCCCCTGCCTCCGCGCTCATCAACGGAGCCAACACTTTGCAAATCGAACGCGTCAATGCGCCGCTCCCCTATGCGGGCATCTCGTTCGATGCCCTCTCCTTTGAAGTTCACCCCACAGGCATGACCGATGCGGACCATGACGGTCTTCCCCGCTACTGGGAGGCGCACCAAGGGCTCAGCGACACCCAGCCCGCCGATGCCGCCCTCGATCCCGACAAGGATGCCCTCTCCAATCTCCAAGAGTTCACTCTCGGCACGGATCCCCGACTCGCTGACACCGATGGTGACGGTCTCTCCGACAGCCAGGAAACCACCACCCACCCGTTGCAGGCCGACACCGATGGCGATGGTCTCAGCGACGGCTTCGAGCTGGCTCAATCACCTCCGTTGAACCCCAACGCCATCGACTCCGACAGCGATGGCGCTCCGGACGGCTGGGAGATGGCCACCGGATTTTCGGCGACATCCGCCACCAGCACGCCACCGCCCTTCCCCCACGCGATTGGTGTCAATTTCACCACCGAACTGCACCCGGCCAATACGATACCCGCGCTCGCTGTGGCGGGTTATGTGCCGCAGATGAACTGGAACCACACTCGACCCCTGACCACCTGGAACGACGACACCGGCACCCAGGCGGACATCGTTGCCCCCGCCGCAGGCCAGGTGCTCAACAGCGCAGGCGCACCCAGCGGCCTGACCTTTTCTTGGAGCAGTCAGGGAGCTTGGGGCAATGGCAACCGCACCCGTCTCGACGCGCGACTTTTCGACGGCTTTCTGCAAACCGCCGACCCCGCTGAGCCCGTCACCCTCCAGATTGGCAGCATCCCCTTTGCCAACTATGACGTCATTGTCCACGTCGGCTCGTCCTATGAGGGAGCGCGCGGCTTTCTCCGCCTCAACAATGCCCCTGCCACAGACACCGCCTTCACGGCTGCCAGCACTGCCCCTGAAACGCGATTCCTCGAAACTCAAGATCGCAACGCCAGCCCGCCGTGGAAGGTCAATACCATCCGCTTCCGAGGCCTCACCACCAACTCTTGCAGCCTGCAACTGTTCTCCGTTCAACTCGGCGATTGGGCGCATCAGGTCGGCATTCACGCGGTGCAAATCGTCAATGCCACCGCCGACCTCGACAACGACAGCATGCCTAATTGGTGGGAGGTCAGGCACCGCCTCAACCCAGCCCTCGCCTCCGACGCTGCCCTTGATCCCGATAACGACCAAAGCCCTAACCTTGCTGAATACCAGCGCCAGACCGATCCTCACCATGCCGACACCGATGGCGACGGCTTGCTGGATGGTCATGAAACCCTGACGGGCAGCTTTGTCAGCCCAACCAACACCGGCACCGATCCCCTGCGCGCTGATTCCGATGGCGACGGACTCACCGACGGTGCCGAGGTCCACGGCAAACCCTTTGCCACCAATCCGAACTTAGCTGACACGGATGGCGACAGTCGCTCCGATGCAGCGGAACTCGCCAACGGCACCCACCCGCTCGTCGCGGATGCCGCCCAGGCGCACATGCCTGTCATCACCACCAGCCCGCGCACCTTCAACTGGCAGATTGACAACGTGCAACTGCTCTGGGACCACGAGCGCGGTGCCGCCTCCGATGGTTCCTGGGGGGACGCGCTGCTTTTCTCGCTGGACCTGCGCAACAGCGCCGCCGCCAATACCGATGCGCTGCGCATGGCCCTGCGTACCCGCCATCAGTCCGTGACCCACTTCTTGTTCTCCAGCGCCGCCGGAGCCTTCAGCGCACCCGGTGCGCCGACCGAGGACCTTTGGGAATCCGACTGGAGCAGTCCACCGGCCAACCTGCTGGCCGGTCTCGGTTTCTCTGGCCACGGCAGCCACGACATCTCAGACCGCCTCCGCTTCCGCGTGCAGGGCAGCAGCACCGGTGGCCAGAATGCCTGGACCTTTACTTTCACCCTCACCAACCTCGATACCAACAGCGTCGTCGTCACCTGCACCTTTGCCTCCTGCCGTGCCACCAGCACC
>JBIIUD010000555.1:0-3240 GCA_044340175.1 Verrucomicrobiaceae bacterium | reverse complement strand
GTGTTTGAGCGAGTGCGTGATGGGGAGATGCCGCCGAAAAAGCAGGACCAACCTGAAAAGAGCGCGGTGGACCCGTTCCTGTTGGCATTGCAGGGGCCACTGCTAGCCGCGGACCAAGCGGACGTGGTAAAGAATGGCCGCGTGCGCAGCCGCCGACTTACCCGCACCGAATATGAACACACCCTGCATGATCTTTTAGGCATCGACATCCCGCTCAAAGGATTGCTGCCGGAGGATCGCGCTTCCAGCGGCTTTGAAACCGTCGCCGACGGGCAGCAGCTTTCTCACCATCAACTCGCACGCTACCTCGATGTAGCGGATTTGGCTCTTGCAGAGGCTTTCAACCGGGCGCTGAAGGGGGATAAGAGCTACCAAAAGCATCACACTCCAAAGCAGATGAGCGTTCATCGCGGAGGCAACAATCGCATGCCCGAGCATCGCAAAGGGCGGACCATCGCCTGGCCGATCACGCTGCAATTCTTTGGGCGTCTGCCTGCTACCTCGGTGCCCGCAGATGGCTGGTATCGCATCACCCTACGGGATGTCCAGGCCATCAATCCCGGCCCTGAGGGTGCGGTCTGGGGCACTTTGCGCACGGGTGCCTGCGTCTCTTCTGCGCCGATGCTGTACATGGTCGGTCTCGTCGAAGCCACCCGCACGCCGCGGGATTTGGTCTATGAGGCATGGATTCAAGACAACCACCTGCTTGAGATCCGCCCTAACGATGGGGGCCAGAAAAAAGCGCCGACAGGTGGCAAAGGCGGCAACGTCTCCTTCGTCGGACGCGACCTCGAAAAAGAGGGCTATGAAGGCATTGCCTTCACCGGCATCGACATCGAGCGTATTCATCCGCATGCACCGAGTCAGCAGGTCGCGAAAAACCTGTTTGGAGATAAGGACGCAAAGTCACTGGCGGCAGAGGACCTCGACGCCCTCGTCACTCGCTTCGCACAAGAGGCCTTTCGTCGGCCGGTCACGCTCGTGCAAACTGCGCCCTACCTCGAGATCGCCCGGCGTTGCCTGAGTGAAGGTGATACCCCCGTGGAAGCTCTCCACTCCGCCTACCGCGCCATCCTATGCTCACCACGTTTCTTGACCTTCATCGAGCCGCCAGGACCCCTCGACGACTATGCTCTCGCTTCTCGCCTTAGCTACGCATTCTGGGTGTCCAAGCCAGATGCGGAACTGATGAAACTGGCAGGTGAAAACACGTTGAGCGATCCTGCTGTGCTCGCTCAACAAGTGGATCGACTGCTGAATGCGGCCCCAGCGTCGCGCTTCATCGAAAGTTTCACGAACCAATGGCTCAAACTCAGTCAGATCGATTTCACCACACCCGACACACGCCAGTTTCCGACCTTTGACCCGGTGCTTCAGGAGTCGATGCTGCAAGAAACGCGGGCCTTTTTTGCCGAACTGCTTCGCGGAGATCTGAGCGTGACCCAGTTCATCGATTCTGACTTTGCCTTTCTCAATGGCCGACTCGCCCGCCATTACGCAGGAACTCAGCCATCTCCAAAGCAGACAGGTAAAGGCAAGGACAAGAATAAGAATAGAAAGATCGCCAAAGAACTGCCCCAGCCCGTTTCAGAACCTGATTTGATGTTGGCCTCGCTTCCCGAAGCAGGAAAAGGCCTTCAGAAAGTGAATCTACCCGTCGCCTCCAAACGCGGCGGGCTCGTCACGCAGGGTGCGATTCTCAAAGTCACCGCCGACGGCACCAGCACCTCCCCGGTGGTGCGTGGGGTCTTCATCAACGAGCGCATCCTCGGCAACCACATTCCGCCACCACCGCCCGGCGTGCCCGCCATCGAGCCCGATATTCGCGGAGCCACTAGCATCCGCGATCAGCTTGAAAAACATCGCAACAGCGAGTCCTGCGCCAGCTGCCATCAAACCATCGACCCGCCCGGTTTCGCTCTCGAAAATTATGATCCCGTCGGTATCTGGCGAAGCGCCTATGGCCTGGGCGGCAAAGGAGTGATAGTGAATCCCACCGGCATCACGCCTGAGGGCCAGACTTTCACCGATCTCACCGGTTGGCAGCAGATCTACATACAAAAACCTTTCCACCTCGCCCGTGGCTTCGCCACCCACTTCCTCACCTACGCCACCGGCGCTCCACCGCGCTTCAGCGATGAAGCCGCGCTCGATGACCTTGCCAAGAAGACCACCAACATTCGCTCCATCATCCGCGAGGTGGTTTTGAGCGACATTTTCCGCGTCAAGTAACGTTTCACCGCAACATGAGCACCTTCATCTTCAAAAAACATCTTTCCAGGCGTGCGCTGCTGCGTGGTGCTGGGGTCACTTTGGGTCTGCCTTTGCTGGAGGCCATGGCACCAGCGTTTGCGGCGGCTGATCCGGCCAAACAGGCGAAGCGATTTGTTGGCGTGAGCCTTTCTCTTGGGTTGCACAATCCTAACCTCGTGCCGGAGGGTGTGGGGTCAGAGTACAAGCCCTCGCGCTATCTCCAGAGCCTGCAAGATCTGCGGCAGGATTTCACGGTGGTGTCCGGCTCCTCCCACCCCGGCGTCACCGGTGGGCATACGGCCGAGGGCAGCATCTTCTCGGCTTGTCCGAATGCGCGGGGCGCGACCTCACGCAATACGATCTCGCTCGACCAGCTCATGGCCAAACATTTGGGGCATGAAACCCGGTTTCCCTCGATGGTCCTGAATACAAATGGTCAGACGAGTCCCAGTTACACCGAGAACGGCTCCATGATCCCCGCGGAAAACAGTGCGATGCGGCTCTTCACCCGCTTGTTTGTCAATGACACGCCTGCCGAGCAGCAGCGGCAGGCCGAGCTGATCCGGCAAGGTCGCAGTGTGATGGATGTGGTCGGCGCGGAGGCGAAGTCCCTGCAACGTGAGCTGGGTGCCGGGGATCGTGACAAGCTGGACGCGTGGTTCACCAGTGTGCGCGAGTTGGAACAGCGTCTCGCGGCGAACGAGTCATGGACCCACAAGCCAAAGCCGAAGGTCAGTCTCACGCCGCCCACGCAGATCCCGCGTGATAACGAGGTCGCGGTGGAGCGCATCTTTTTGGACATCATTCACATGGCACTGGCGACGGACAGCACCCGCTTCATCACCCTGCATGTCACCGGCAACAATGTGCAGGGCATTGAGGGTGTGGATGAGAGTTATCATGGGCTCAGTCACCATGGCATGGATGATGAAAAACTGGAGCAGTTGGCGATCGTGGAGCAGGGGGTCATCAATGAGTGGGCGGGCT
>JBIIUD010000554.1:0-3241 GCA_044340175.1 Verrucomicrobiaceae bacterium | reverse complement strand
CACCGACTCGGGGTGATCACGGTGCAGGGTGTGACCGCAGCCGGGGACACGAACATGCTGGCAGTCTGAAACGATGGACTTGAGGCTCTCGGCATCGGCGTCGGTGAGCGCACCACCCGCAGAGGGATCGGCCTGGAGCAGCAAGGTGGGACAACGCACGAGGGAGAGCGCATCAGGGAAATCATAGCCATCGAGCCAGTGGCCTTCGATGACGGGCGTGAGCACCTCGGGATCGAGTTGGCTGAGGCATTGCGCACTCCATGCCAGCGAGGCGCGGTCGCGTAGGTCGCCGAGGCGTTTGAAACCGCCGCCGCTGGCTGGGAGGCGGATGTCTGCAAGTGCGTCGGTGATTTCTTCCACGCTGCCGCGCTTTCGTGCGGCCTCTCTCATGCCAGTGAACTGTGCCTGCCACGCGCTGCCCGCGATGCAGTTTCCCATGGTGTGAAAGGGTGGGTCTTCGAGAATGATGCCGCGCACTCGATCTGGCATTTCCGCCGCGACGACTGCGGCGACCATCGCGCCGAGTGAATGCCCGAAGAGGACGACGGGGTCGGCGGTTTCCTCCTGCACCAAGCGCACGACATCGGCGATGTAGTCGGTGACGAGATAGCTCCCGGCTCGAGGCGAAGTGCCGTGACCGCGTTGATCGAGTGCGATGACCTGCCAATGTGCTGCGAGGTCCGGGAGCAGCGGTTCCCAATCGGCTCCGCAACGCGTGACGCCGTGGAGCATCAACAAGACAGGGCCGGCACCGCTGATGGTGCGGTGCAGGTTCAGTCTTGGCGAAGCGGGATTCATGCGGTGTCGATGGTTAGGCGGACCTGGCGTCGAGGCTGGTGCGCCAGTCGTTCCAGCCTGCGTCCACCGATGACGGGGCGGCGTGCCATTCCGGCATTGGCTCGCCGGTTGCGGGATCACGGTCGGGAATGGGCAGCATCATGATGCGTTTGCAGGCGCGTTTGTAGTCTTCATCGCTGAGGTAGGCTTCCTCGATGTCGTCCCAATCGCGTCCGCCTGGGTAACCACCGCACACATGAAGATCATCCGATTGGGCGACCATCTCGTGACTGACTCCGGCGGGGATGACGATCACATCGCCGGTGTTGATCCGCAAACGGGTCCAACCGCCTTCTCCGACCGACAATTGGAGCTCCATCCAACCGTTGGCGCAACCGAGACACTCATGGGAGGTGGAGTGGAAGTGCGCGTAAGGGTAAACGCCAGGGTAATCCCAGTTGTTGGACCATCCGTTTCCGCGGAACCGCGTTTTGATCGCCTCGGCTCCACCACCTGGGATGGTGTTGCGATGCACGAGGAGGGGGAATCGGTTGTTGGGGATTTTGCCTTGGGGTTTGGATGTGTAGCTCTCGGTGGACATGCTTGAGTTGGGTGGATGGAGTTTGGGAAAAAGCAGGTGGCATCATTCGGCGGCGGTGCCATAGGCCACGTCTTCACCACCATAACGACGGACGCGCAGGTTGCATTGCTCGGCATGGCCCACGAATCCCTCTAGCATGCACAAACGAGAGCCGTATTTGCCAATCAAGGTCGCGGCTTCATCGGTGAGGACTCTTTGATAGGTGTGGGTTTTCAGGAACTTGCCCACCCAGAGTCCGCCCGTGTAGCGCCCGGCCTTTCGCGTGGGCAGGGTGTGGTTGGTTCCGATGACCTTGTCACCATTGGCCACATGAGTTCGCGGCCCCAGGAACAAGGCTCCGTAACAGGTCATGTTTTCCAGGAACCAATCGTCGCGGTCGGTCATGATCTGCACGTGCTCAGAAGCGATCTCGTTGGCCATGGTGAGCATTTCATCATAAGTGTCGCAAAGGATCACGGCACCATAGTCACGCCACGAGGCGCGTGCGGTTTCCGCCGTGGGCAGGATGTCGAGAAGACGATCAATCTCAGCGAGGGTCGCGTGCGCGAGTTGCGATGAGTTTGTTAGCAGGACAGCGGGTGAGTTGTAACCATGTTCGGCCTGCCCGAGAAGATCCGTCGCGCAAAGCTCGGCATCCACGGTGTCGTCCGCGATCACCATCGTCTCGGTGGGCCCGGCGAGGAGGTCGATGCCCACGCGGCCGAAGAGTTGGCGTTTCGCCTCGGCCACGAAGGCGTTGCCAGGACCTACGATCATGTCCACAGGGGCCATCGTCGCCGTTCCCAAGGCCATGGCACCGATGGCCTGCATGCCGCCGAGGACATAGATTTCGTGGGCGCCGCCCAGGTGCATGGCTGCGACAATGGCGGGATGGGGAGCGCCGTTTTGGGGCGGAGCCGCTGCGACAATGCGCGGCACACCAGCGACGGATGCGGTCAGCACGGACATGTGCGCCGAAGCCACCATCGGGAACTTGCCGCCCGGCACATAACAACCGACGGACTGCACGGGAATGTGCTTGTGGCCGAGGATGACGCCGGGGAGCGTTTCGACTTCGAGATCAGTCATAGTGGCACGCTGGGCTTCCGCAAAACGACGGATCTGCGCTTGAGCGAATCGGATATCGGCAAGGTCGCGGGCGGAGACCTTCGCCATCGCTGCCTCGATTTCAGCCGGGCTGAGCTTAAAGCTAGGCGGGTCGTAGCGGTCGAACTTGATGGACAACTCACGCACCGCTTTATCGCCACGCGCAGCGATGTCTGCCAAGGTGCTTTCGACAATGCTGCGCACTTTGGTGTCGTCTTCGGCGCGTTCGACTTCGGGTTTACCAGATTTCAGAAAAGTGATGGCCATAGTGTGGTAGGTGGTTGAACTGCTTCGTGGAAATTGAGGTTGTCACCAATCGTCTGGTAAGTCTTGAATCGACGCGTCTGTTTTTTGTCTTGGAGCGGCAGCCGCAGTTTTCAGTGCCGATAGTGCAGCCGGTAGTCTCCCGGAGTGCGTCCGAGCTGGCGTCTGAACTCGTGATTAAAATGGCTCTGGTCGGCAAAGCCCGAGTCGATGGCAATCTCCGCGAGCGAGCGCTCGGTATAGACCAGCAAGCGGCAGGCGATGCACACCCTCAACCTGCGGATGTAAGCTTGGGGCGTGTCTTGGAAGGTGTGTTTGAACCTTCGCTCGAAGGCACGGACGGAGAGGCCCGATACCCGAGCGAGATCCGCGTTGCTCAGGCTGGTTTGATAGTGATCCCGGATGTAGCTCAGCACCTGATCAAAGCTGGAAAGACTGGTGGGCGTGTTGGCAGGCGCGTCCATCCAACGCGTGGTCCCGGAGCTGCCGATGACTCGCCCTGTATCGTTGTAG
>JBIIUD010000553.1:0-3242 GCA_044340175.1 Verrucomicrobiaceae bacterium | reverse complement strand
GGAGGTTTTGACGGCTTGGGCTTTGCCAGGTGCGGCGATGATGAGGGGGATGCGGGCGGCCTGCTCGTAGTTGGTGTGTTTGCACCAGAAGCGGTGATCGCCGAGGTGCCAGCCGTGGTCGCCCCAGAGGATGACGAGGGTGTTTTCTGCGAGGCCGGATTTCTCCAATGCGTCCAGCACAAGGCCGAGTTGGGCGTCCATGTAACTCGTGGCGGCATAGTAGCCGTGGATGAGATGGCGCGTTCGGGCCTCGTCCAAATCGCCCTGTTCGGGGATGTCGCTGTATTGGCGGAGCTCGCCACCGAACTGACCCGCGTAGCTCGGAGCGTCGGCGGGAGGGTCGGTGACTTGGGGCATGGGGAGGTCGGCGGCGGGGTAGAGGTCCCAGTATTTCTGGGGGGCGACAAAGGGGAGGTGCGGGCGGATGAATCCGACGGCAAGGAAGAAGGGTTCATCGGGCTTTTGTGCGGCGGACTGGAGGCGTTTGACGGCTTCGAGAGCGGTTTGGCCGTCACCATAGAAAGTGTCGTCAACGGCGGCGGCTTCAGTGGCAACACCGCGTGGGCCGTTGCGACCCTCTCGCTTGGTGGCCGTGCTTTCAGGGAGGGCGTAGGTGGCGGCTTTGGGGTTCCAGTGAGGCACGGTCCAGGAGGCGGCGTCCTCGACGTTGCCGTGGCCTTTGTGCATGATCTTACCCAGAGCCTCGGTGCGGTAGCCGTGCTGTCGAAAGTGTTGGGCGACAGTGACTGCGTCAGGGGCGGCTTTGCGAAAGTTGGTGGGGAGATCGTAGATGCCAAGTGTTTGCGGGCGCAGGCCGGTCATGAGGCTGTTGCGGGAGGGAGAGCAGACGGCCTGATTGCAATACGCTGACGCAAAGAGCACCCCGCGTTTGGCGAGACGATCGATGTGCGGGGTCTTGGCAAGAGGGTCGCCATAGCTGCCGAGGGTGGGCTTGAGGTCATCGACACAGATAAGCAGGACGTTGGGTTGGGCAGCAGCGGCGCTTTGCAGTAGCAAAGCGGCGGAGAGAAGTTGGAAGCGGGCCTTCATGGTCAAGCGAGAACGGGCAAGGGGGGGCTTTCTGTCAGGGTTCGTGCTGTTGGCGGCGCACAATCGGGCGCTGCTGCTGCGTTTCGTTGTCATGCACCCTGTTTTTGTCCTTACTACCCTATGCGGAATCTTGTTCAGTGCGTGTCAGGCGTTGGCGGAGGAGCGGCGCTTTGCGCTGGCCACGTTCAGCGTGGATGTCACCATGCCGCTGGGTCATCCAGGCATGGGCGGAGGCATCGCACCGGCGAAGGCGGTGGCAGATCCCTTGTATGCAAAGGGGTTTGTGCTCCTTGGGGCTGACCAGCCGTTAGTGCTGGTGAGTCTCGACTGGTGTGAGGTGCGCGGTACCTCCTATGAAAAGTGGCAGCGCGGGCTGGCGGACGCAGCGGGCACCACCTCGGAGCGTGTACTGGTCCATGCCACCCATGTGCACGACGCGCCGGTGATGGATGAGGATGCTGAAAAGCTGCTGCGGGCCATGGAGGCCACGGGAGCGTGGAAAAATCTGGCCGCCCCGGCACCTGATGCGCCGGTTCAGTTGGCGTCCGTTTGTCAGCCAGAGTTCAATGATGAATGCATCGCGCGTGTCTCCAAGGCCATCCGCGCTAGCCTGCCAAAAGCACGCCGGATCACACACCTCGGCCTGGGCAAAGCGCAGGTCCATGAGGTGGCCAGCAATCGAAGGTTTGTGCGGCCCGACGGCACGGTGAGTTATTCCCGGGGCAGTCGGACCTCTGATCCCGAAGCCCGTACTGCCGATGTGGGCACGATCGATCCCTGGCTGCGAACGATCAGCTTTTGGGACGGTGATCAAGCTGTCTGCGCCCTGCATGGGTATGCGGTTCATCCCATGAGCGTCTATGGCGAGGGCAAGGTTTCGGCGGACTACCCAGGGCGCGCGCGTGAACTCATGCAGAAGGATTTTCCGGAGGCGCTGCATCTTTACACAAGCGGGGCGTCTGGCAATGTCACGGCAGGCAAGTGGAATCCCGGCACACCGGAGAGTCGTGAGGTTTTGGCGGGGCGCTTGCACGATGCCATGCGCCGCGCCTGGAGCGCCACGACTCGGCAGCCGCTGAAAACAGCGACCTTTCGCGAGACCTTGATGCCGCTCGGAGCGCGCAACACACCGGGACATACGGAGACGATCCTGCGCCAGCAGCTGGCCAGTGCGGAGAAGCCTTTTGACCGGTCCGAATCCGCCATGGGACTGGCTTGGTATGAACGCGTGCGCAAAGGCCATCAAGTCAGTGTGCCGAGTGTGGATTTCGGGCCAGCGCAACTTTTGCTGCTGCCAGCGGAAGCCTATGTCGAGTATCAACTTTTTGCCCAGGAGTGCCGACCTGAAAGTTTTGTGTTCGTGATGGGCTATGGTGAAAGCGGACCGGGTTACATCCCGGTGGAGCGGGCTTGGCGGGAGAAAGACAGCAATCTCCAGGGCTGGACTTGGGTGCCGCCCGGCAGTGAGGCGATCATGAAAAAAGCGATCCGTGCCGCGCTGCTGCCGACGCCTTGATTTGCCGAAGATCTTGCTATGTGCGGGGCGATTTGATGTAATCATCGGGGTGACGAGCCTGTCATCTTGATTTCACCTCTCCAACCTTTCATGCCGCGCTGGAACTCCGCGTTTTTCTCCCTGCTTTTCCTGGCAATCGCCGGGAACGGAGAAGGCGCGTTTCCGACCTTGTATCTGAAGCCCGTGGTGCTGCAGCAGATTCACTCGCCGACCAACATCACCTCCGCTCCGGACGGCAGTGGGCGGCTGTTCGTTTGTGATCAACCGGGCCAAATTTGGATCATTCAAAACGGCATGAGGCTGCCCACGCCGTTTCTGGACATCAGTTCCAAAATGGTGGCGATCGGCGTGAACTACAGCGAGCGCGGCCTGCTGGGCATGACGTTTCACCCGGGGTATGCGGATGCTGAGTCACCCGGTTTTAGGAAGTTCTACCTTTACTACAGTGCGCCGAACACAACGGCGACCGTTCATGCATCTGTTCCACAAAATCATGTCAGCGTGCTCGCTGAATACCAGGTTTCACAGACGGATTCGAACAGCGCCCTGCTCGCCAGTGAGCGCGTTGTGCTGACCTTCGGCCAACCGCAGTCCAATCACAACGGCGGGCAGATCGAGTTCGGTCCCGATGGCATGCTTTACCTGGCGTCGGGCGATGGGGGCAATTTCACTGATA
>JBIIUD010000017.1:0-12795 GCA_044340175.1 Verrucomicrobiaceae bacterium | reverse complement strand
TCGACCTCACTTGATCAACGACTTCAACAGCCCATCGATGCCCCCCTCCTTCAGCAGCCGCTCCAGCGCCTTATCCCAGGCCGGCTTGATATCGGGCCGAGTCAATTTCCCACCGACCTGCAAATCAAACGCCAACCGATTCACCACCTCATCCTGAAACGCCTTCAGCACCGAAGCCGCCATCTTCTCCGGTAGCCCCGCCGCCAGCACGCGCTCGCTCAGTTGCTTATTCAGCTTCTCCCCGCACACCAGTCGAATGACCAGCTCCTGCGCGTCCTCCGCGCTGTTGATCCAGCTATCCTTGGCCATGCGCACTTCATAATCCGGCATCTGAAAACGCGCGTCTTCCCGCACCAAGAATCGATTCTCACTAAACGCCATCTTCAGCACCGCAGGCTCCAGCAGCTCGCCCCCCATGGTCAGGTCACTGATGTCCAAACCGAAATCCTTCACCTTCTTCGTCGCGTTCGCATCCGCCTGGCCAATGGTCATGTAGCCCGCCAGCACACTGCCCTTGGCCAGCGTCAGCTCCCAATCGCTCACCGGACTCCACGCGCCCGTGTCCTCATCAAACGGCTGCATCTTGCCCTCACCACTCACGTTCAGTCGGGCAAAGGTCACGTCCTTCATCTCGCCATCGACCTTGCCACGCCCATCCAGCGTGAGCTTCACCGCCAGCTCCATTTTCGCCTGGTTATGCATGGCCAAGTTAGCAGGATCCACATCGATCTCCGTCAATGCAAAGTTCAACTCCTCGAGTCGTGTCTTGGTCTTGTTGACTCGATTGTGAATGAACAGCCTTCCATTGGAAAGCCTCGCCTCATGCACCCGCAGTGTCAGCCCCAACTGATCCGCCTTGAACACCGTCGAACCCACCTTTTCGCCCTGAACGGCCTCCACCTTGGGCTTCACCTCCGCAGGTGCCGCCACCACTTCCTTGGCCACCTTCGGCTTTCCCAGCACCGCTTTCAAATCGCTCACGCCCTCGGGACTCACATATTCCTCCACACTCAGCCCCTCCAAAGTCAACCGCCGCACATCCAAAGTGCCGCTGAACAGATCCAACAGAGAGATCTCCAACGCCGCTTCGGCCAATCTTAGCACCGGTTCCTTCGGCGGCTCCGCCTGCCCATCCCGGCCCATCCGGGCAAACACCTGCAAATCCCGCAACCGCCAGCGCGCCGGACTGGACAGTAGCTCCAGCTCAGAGGCTCCCAGCGACACCCTGCCGCCACACAGCGCCTGCAACTGCCGCTCCACCGCCTCGCGGCTGAGCTGTCCCTTCACCCACCACAGCCCCCCTGACAGCGCCGCAACGCCCGCCACTGCCGTAATCAATCCAACTCGAACCAGTTTTTTCATCCCCAAACCTTAACCAGCCCCTACCAAAAGCAACCTTCGCAATCCTCTCTTGACCCCACCGCCTTTCCCCCATTGACTCCGCCTTCATGTCACGACCCATCCAAGAACCCGTCTCCGGCTACAGCCCCTTCTATGGCTGCGGCATCATGGTCGCCGCGGCCATCATCTTCGGCGGCATCATCGCATGGAGCGCCTACTCCCTGTTCAAACAGAATTCCGAGATCGACCAATTCACCGTCGCTATCTCCTCCCTGCCCGAGCTGCCACCGCTTTCGCCCGAAGCGACCCAAGCACTCGTCGCGAAGACCGCCGCTCTGCAAAAAACCCTCACCGCCGGTCAGCCCGCCAGCTTGAGCCTCACCCTCGCTGAACTCAACGCCCTCATCGCCAGCGCTCCCGATCTCGGCAACGGCTCCTATGCCGAAATCGTCCGCTTCACCGGCACTGAGCCCGAAAAAAACCAACTCCGCGCCGCCATCAGCCTGCCGCTCAATCCCCTGCCCTTTTCCGGCAAACCCAAACGTTACCTCGTCGGCACGGCCACCTTTCAAATCGAAGTCGGCACCGAAGGCCCAGACACCCGGATCATCGCCATCGAAGTCCCCGACAAGACCGTCCCCCCGGGATTCATCAAGAGCCAGCAGGTCTGGACCTGGGTCACCCCCTACCGCGAAAATGCCGAGTTTGCCGCCGTCCTCAAAGCCCTGCGTTCTGCCCGCGTCACGGCAGAGGGCCTGACCCTTTCCACCCAGACTCCATGAATCCCGAAACCAACCCCTGGACCACGCTCAGCTCCCGAGAGGTGTACCTGAATCCCTGGATTCGCGTGCGGGAAGACGCCGTACTCAAACCCAACGGCACCCCTGGCATCTACGGCGTGGTCGAATACCGCAACCGCGCGGTCGGCGTCGTGCCCATCGACGACCAGGACCACACCTGGCTCGTCGGCCAATACCGCTACACCCAAAACCGCTACGAATGGGAAATCCCCGAAGGCGGCTGCCCTGAGGGCGAGTCCCTGGAAGACTGCGCGCGCCGAGAACTGCTCGAAGAAACCGGCCTCATCGCCGCCCACCTCGAGCCCCTGCTGCTCGATTTGCAGCTCTCCAACTCTGTCAGCAACGAAACCGCTCACCTCTTCGTCGCCCGCCACTTGACCCAAGAGGCTCCGCAGCCCGAAGACACCGAGCAGCTCGCCGTCCGCCGCCTGCCCCTAGCCGAGGCCATCACCATGGCCGCTACCGGCCAAATCCGGGATGCCATGAGCGTCATCGCCCTGCTGGCCCTGGGGCGAATCCGATAAAATCCCCTGAAAGGCAAAAAACCTCCCCAAAATCAGCATGTTGATTTGACATACTGAAGCATCCGAATACCTTCGCGGCCCTCTTACCCCCTTCAACAAGGAATCAAATACCATGGCGACCACTCAAGTCATCCTCAAAGAAAAGATCCAAAACCTCGGCGCTGAGGCCGACGTCGTCAAAGTGCGCCGCGGTTTTGCCCGCAACTTCCTCGTCCCTTCCGGCAAAGCCTACGAAGCCACCAAAGGCAACCTGCGCCAGATCGAGAACCTCAAAAAAGTTCGTGCTGAGCGTGAAGCCGCCGAAATCGCCGAGGCTCAAAAAATCGCCGCCAAACTCAAGAAGCTCAAAGTCAAGCTCACCCTCGCCACCGGCCAGGCAGGCAAGGCCTTTGGCTCCATCACCACGATCGACATCGCCAAAGCCGTCAAAGACAGCAGCGGCATCGACCTCGACCGTCACGCCATCCAACTCGACAAGCCCATCAAAGGCACCGGCACCTTCGACGTGTCCGTCAAGTTGCACAGCGAGATTGAGGCAACGCTTAAAGTCACCGTCGTCGCTGAGGGCGCTGACTCCGAAGCCGAAGCCGAGTAATCTGTTCAGCAGACCAACTGACCTTTCGAGAGGCCGCAGGACAAAATCCTGCGGTCTTTTTTGTGCCCCGTTCCGCACCCCGATCACCCCGCCTGTCCCAGGCCTGCCCCCTGCGTTTTCTTCACCTGAAACCTTGAGCCTTGAGCGAACCGCATTATTTGTTCGCGTGGCCACTATCCTCCGCACCAAGATCCGAGACGTCGCCGATCCTGACGTTCTCGATCTAATCGTCACCCTGACGGATCTCGTCGGCTGGGAGGTGACCGACGTCTCGCAAATGAACGTCCACGATTTTTTTGTTCATTGCGACTCCAAAGGCTTCCTGCGGGAGTTTGGCTCCTCAGCCCACAGCCGCGCCCTCCTTTCTCGAACCTTGACAGCTTCGTCGCCCGGCGTCCGCACGCTATCGTCCGAAATGACGTTGCTGCGCGGGGGAAGCATTGAACCGTTCGAGGACCACACCTTCTTTCGTTTCCTCCTTTGTTGGCTGGAAATCTGCAGGCCTCCTGAGTTTTTTCACGCCCCGCCCGATGTCTCGGCCCAAACTCGGATTATCCTTCAGCGCAGAGCAAATGGAGATCTCTAGCCCGTAAACACCTTGCTACTTGTCGAGATCAATGGGAATCTGTCCCCCGCCGAATTCGATGCAAGCTCAAACACCATCTCCCAGTGAAGTTAAGGAAACTCCGGAGCAAACGGGCCAAGAGCCACGCCGTGAATTCAAAGGCAAAAGCGATAAATCTCGCCCGCTGACCGCCGAAGAACTGCTCGCGAACCTCAATCGCGCCCTGCCCTTCAGCGATGAAGCGGAAAAGGCCGTCTTGAGCTGCATTTTATCGGACCCCTCCGAGTTGCTCTCCGAGGCGCGCACCTCCATCCCACTCGACTCGTTTTACCATGAAGGCAACCGGACCGTTTATGAGGCCCTGTTGTCCATGTATGACTTGAACAAACCCATCGATTTGATCCTCCTCACCCATTTCCTTCGCGAAATTGGGAAGCTGGATCGGATTGGCGGTCCCGCCGCCGTGAGCGAGCTCGCCACCTATGTCCCAGTGGCCTCCCACTACGCGCACTACAAGTCCATCGTGCTCGACAAGCACCTCTTGAGGCGCATGATCCACGCCTGCTCCTTGAGCATCCACGAAGCCCATGAATTTGGACGCAGTGAACAATCAGGTGAGGTCGGACAACTGCTCGACCGCATTGAAAGCCATGTGCTAGAGGTCAATGACTCAGCCGGCGTCAAACCCGCCGACAAAAGCATCGGCCAACACGTCATGGATGCGATCGATAGCATCGAGTACATGTTGCAAAACCCCGGGCAACTCCGTGGTCTGTCATCCGGTTACTCCAAGTTGGATAAGATCAGCTCCGGTCTGCAAGGCGGGGAAATGTTCGTCATCGCCGCCCGGCCCTCCATGGGCAAAACCTCCTTGGCGATGAATATCGTCGAGCACATCGCGGTGGACCTGAACACCCCGTGCGCGGTTTTCTCCCTGGAAATGAGCGCTTCAATGCTCGTCCGCCGTCTGCTCGTCTCCCGAGCCAACCTCTCCTTGGGAGACCTCTCTCGTGGTCTGCTCACGCACGCCCAAAAGGAGTCCCTGGCCAAAGCCAGCCGCGAGCTGCAAAAATCCAAGATCTTCATCGATGAGACCCCCGGTCTCGACATCATGGAACTGCGCGCCAAAGCCCGCCGCCTCCACAAGCAGCACGGCATCAAGATGATTGCCATCGACTACCTTCAGTTGATGACGTCCAAATCCCGCCGAGCCCAGGACAACCGTCAGATTGAAATCGCGGAAATCTCCGCCGGACTCAAAGGCATTGCCAAGGAACTTGATGTCCCCATCATCGTTCTCGCCCAGCTCAACCGCTCAGTGGAACAGCGCAAAGGCCAGCGCCCCGTCCTCTCTGACCTGCGCGAGTCCGGCTCCATCGAGCAGGACGCTGACATGGTCGGCCTGCTCACCCGGGCCGATTACGCGGGCGGAAAAATGGAGGTCGAGGACGAAGAAAAGGAAGCCGCCAAAAAAGGTCAGGCCCTGCTCATCCTCGCCAAAAACCGAAACGGCCCCACCGACGACGTCCACCTCCGCTTCATCGACTACGCCATGCGCTTCGTCGAACGCGAACCTGAGGCCGATGAAGCGGACGCTGGTTAAATCAACGTTTTGAGCGGCTTCTTCACAAGTTATTCACAGCCAACTCGGGAATAACCGAAGGTCCTATTAGGCCCTTCCTATGCGCTTCCGAGCCACCAAAAGAGCGACGGTCACCTTGTAAGTCATTGGCTTATCAGAGGTTTTCATGGAACCCCTGAAAACAAAGCGTGGAACGCTCCCGTCCCTACTTTCGCACGCACGCGAGCACCGCCGATGAACAGCATTTTTCCGCCCTTGATAAGAATAGCATGATTTGACTTTTGAACTGTAAATCAATGATTTCAGTCATTTATTACGTTTTTTTCGTTCCATTTATACCTCGCGTCAAAACGCCTGGTTTCGCACTCACTTCACATGCGTTGACAGTCAATCGGTATGGATTTGCTTTCTTCGAAATTTGCGTTTGCCCAAAAGATCATCGCTCGGCCAGTTCTTCACAGGTCCCCCCTGCCAGAACGTCCGTCTTTTCAGCGAAAGCCAGTTGCAAGCCCCTTTCCGCTCAAAGTTCTTCACACTCAAGCCTAGATCCTGCAAGCGCATCCCTAGCCGCAGTTCAGCGGCTTTTCCATGCGCCTCAGCGTGCCTTCCCGCGACGGTCAAGTCTGCCGCGCGGTCATGGAGCCGGATAACCTCGAGGGCCGCGCCCGCCTTTGAAAATCCCCTTCCACCAAGGCAGGCAGAACTTTTTGACTTCCGCCAATCTGTCTGGCTTGCAGTCACCCGAATCGCATTCTATATTTTATGAATACTAATGATAATTTGCCTCGAATCTTCTGTCCTGGGTGGCTACCTTTCCAATGAGGTGCCAGGACTTGTGACTGGTCTTCTCCATCTTGCCGGGCGCTCTACCCCCATGCGCATCGAACTCGAAGGCAACTTTTTGCGCGACATCGCAGGCTGCCGGGTGGACTTTCACAACCCCTGCCCCGAAGCCGATCCCGAAGCCCTGAGTGCGCTCCAATGGGTGCAAAACGGCCATGCCGGTTTGATGACCGGATCTTACCGCGTCGCCAGCCTGCCCCGCCGCCGTACCGCTCAACGCACCGCCACTCCAGGACTCACCATTCTGAAAGAACCTTCAGGTCTGAAGAACCTTCTTTTCTTCGAGTGGTTCAATGAACAGGAACAGCGCATTCTGATGCAGTCCTGGCACCTGCAACTCCAAGTGACCGCACCCCGCTGGCAACTCAGCAAGGAGGAGGAAAGCCGATTGCTCCGCCAAAATCGGGCTCGCCGCCGAGATTACCTGCTGAATGACCGACGCAAGCGCAGCAAAAAACCAGACGGGCTAGATCCCTTTTCGGGTGACCTGATGGATCTGCCTCCAGAGGCTGACACGAGCCAGGATCCATTCTCAACCAAATCCAAGTCCGCTTCTCCAAGCTCCAGAAACGCGACATCAGAGAGCACTATCAGTTCTTCACCTCTGCCAGATCCTTTCCAACGCAGCGAAGCCCTCGGCACCGAACTTCGGCGCTTTGAACGGCTCCTCTTGTTTCAAAACGACATCAATTCCCAACCCGCTGTTTTGAAATTGCTCTCCACCGTCGCCGATCTAGCCGCCCACCTCGGTCATGCCCTGCGTCAGTTTGTCACCTCGCGCCAGCAAAACTGGGACTACCTCATCGTCGATCTTGAACAGTCCCTCCCTCTGTTTGGTGCCGCCCTCAATGCCACTGAGCGCCTAGCGCATCAGCAAGATCTGGCCATGGATAGAAATTGGATCGGGCTGGTTCAGTCCTGCCTGCTGAGCATTGAATTGCGCATGCGGGAACTGCTGGCGCTGCTCCGGTAAGCCCGGATTCCGATATTCGTGGTGCTTGAAAGGCGCAGTGCCGGGGTCAATGCTTGATGCCTTTCAAACCAAGCCCACCGCCGCAGAAGGCTCATGAATCATTCTGGCTAAGGCTTAAACGCCGGATACTTCTCTTGGAGTTCCTTCCGCAGTTGGCGCGCCCGATCCACATCTCCAGCCTTTTCCAAGGACAAAATCGTTTTCCAAACGGCCTGTGGAGTGATGATAGGATCCACAAAAAACTGGCTCGGCACGATGTATTTGGCGGCTGCCGCACGGAATTCTTCAATCGCCGCATTGACCTTCCCTTCCACCTCCAGCTTTGAGGCTCGATCAAAACTGATGTCTCCCTCCAAGATCAACAACTCCGCATGAAGTCGCCCCGTCTTGATGAACCCCAGGGCCTCGTCTGCGGCGGCAATGGCCGAATCATAGTTCTGCTGACCAAGCCTAGCCCGAGCCAAGTAAAACAGCGCCCTTCCGCGTTCGCTTCCAGGCTGCGTTGTCACCGCAAGAAAGTGCCCGAGAGCTGTCTCCGCCTCTTTGAAAGCACCATTTTCCACCTGTGACATCCCCAGGTAATTCCAAATCGCTGTTTGGGTGTTCTGAGGCTCGTCAGGCGTTGTCGCCATCACTAGGTACTTGGCCGCCAGTTTGAATTGGTCTTTCGAGAATTGGGTCAGCCCCAACCAACCCAAAACATTCGGTGGCACCACTGCGGAAGGTCGTTTGGCGATGAATTCATCAATCGCCGACGCCAACCCCTCAGCATCTTCCTGGGCGTAATAGGTCAGCAGCAGCATTTGACTGGCACTCTCCAAATAGGATTTGGGATCCAACCGGATCGCGCGCCGGAGCGCTTCTTGTGCCTTTGGCCAGTCCTCTTTCTCATAGGCAGCCGAGCCAATCCCAAACCATGCCTGCGGCACCGCTTGGCTCTGCGGATACAGCTTCACCAAGTTTTCAAAAGCCTCCACCTTCTCCGCCGGATTCCGCTCCGTTGTTGCGATCAGACCCAACTGATACCAGGCCAACTCCGCAGGCGCACTTTTGGGATACTCTTTGACCACTTTGCGGAAGTCCTCTTTGGCCTTGATGAAATCCTTCACCTCCCTGAAAGCCAAGGCGCGATGTGCCAGTGCGTTGGCGGTGAACTCGTGGTTACTGTTCTCATTCAGGAAACGCGTCAGTGTAGCAATCGCCTCCTGGAAGCGTTTGGCCTCGACCTGAGAATAGCCCATATTGAAAAGGGCGCTCGATCTCAAACCGGCCGACAACGCATCCATTGGCACATCGACAAAAGCCACTGCCGCTTCCTCGTAAGCGGCTTTGTTGAAAAAGTGATCCGCCCGCATGACCGCTGCGTTGGCCACAAATTCATGCTCTTTTTTCGAGGCCGCCCAGCGCTTCAAAAAACCATCCGCAAACTCGCCGAGGTCCTTGTCTTCAAGCAGGTAAAAACAGAACAACTTCCAGTAGCCCGCCTCAAAGGCCACATCCTCCAGCGGGTAGTCCTGCTCCACCATCAAATACAGTTCCACCGCCCGCGAATAGGTCTTCTTCATTCGGTAGGCATTGCCCACCAGCAGCAGCATCTTGCCTCTTGAGACGCCTTGCGGGAGCACACTGGCGTTGCGGGTGTATTGCTCGATGACTCCATTGTAATCTCCTTTATCATAGAGCGACTGCACCACACCGATCAGGGCCAAAGCCCGGTTTTCAACCGTGGTGTCCCGCATCAAGAGGGCTTTGTCAAACAACGTCACCGCATCCTCCGGACGCTTCAATTCTCCCATCAGCACCGCTGCATTCACGGTTGCTTCCGCTTTGAGCGGCCCATCCTTCGCCGTTTCCATCAGGTCCTTGAATAGGGCCAGTGCGGACTCCAGTTGGTTCGCTGCCAACTCACTCTTCGCCAGCGTCATCACGGCCGCATCACGATAAGGATTTTCTTCTCTGACCTGGATGACCCGTTGCAGGGCCTCCATCTGCTTCTTGGTCTGGCCCAGCATCTGGTAGCCACGGCTCATGTTATAAGCGGCCGCCAGAGCTACCTGGGGCACTTTGGTCGTGCGCTCACAGAAGCCAAAGTAACTGACCGACCCCTCAAAATCTCGGGTATTGAAACGAATCGCCCCAAGTCGGTACGCCGCCGAAGGCGCTCCCTCACTCTTGGCATGATTTTTGACCACTTCCTCGTAGTAACGCGCCGCCGGCACCTCCTGCCCCTGTTTGATCAAACTCTCACCGATCCTAAACAAGGCGGTTCCGGCATGCCGTCCGTTGGGATAGGTCTCGAGATAGTTCGAGTAGGACTTGGCCGCCAAGGCAAACTCATCACGCTCATAAAGCATGGTGCCATAGGAAAAGAGATCCTCATCCGGCCCCTTGAGCTTCGGAGCCTCTTCAATGACTGCCGCCCGCGGCACGCTGCCGTTGGGCGTCACCGGCACAGCACGCGGCACCTCCAGTCTGGGCGGCGCTACCGTGTCATCGACCACCTGCGCCCTAGGCACCCCCTGCCCCACTAAGCACGGCGCAGCAGCCAGCCACGCCAGCGTCAGCAGTCCTCTCGTCATCAATTTTGATTCTGCGCTTTTCATCTCAGTTTCTGGCAGCCGCCTCCTCCGGGGGTTGCGAGGCAAAGGCCACATTCCAAATGCCGGCCTTTTGACACGTGTCCAGCACCCGAATGATGTACTCATACTCAGTCTTGACGTCTCCCCTCAGGATCACCGCCTGATCCTTGTAAATCTCGGCGATGTTACGCAGCTTCGCCAACAGATCAGCCTCGGACAGGTCCTGACCATTCACAATGATGGTGCCATCACTCTTCACGTTCACAATGATCTCACCCACCGTCGATCTCGGGCGGTCCTCGCCCGTTTCTGCCGCCGGAACACTCACATCCATGAGGGTCTCATGCCGGGCGTAGTGCTGGGTCACCGCAAAGAAGATCACCAGTAGGAACAAGACGTCCACCAGCGGTGCCAACTGCATCGGCGTGGGTTCGATGGTGTTCTGTTTTCGAAAGTTCATGCTTGCAGTTCCGAGTGGCCCTCCAAATTCAATTCACGCACAGGTTCATGCTTTCACATCGGTTGGCTGTCCGGACCGCCACTCCCGCTTCCCGCCGCCCCCTGACGCCCTGCCACCGCACGCGCGGCCCGCTTGTACTGCACCGCCAGCAGCGCCATCAGGTGGGTCGTCGCCGCTTCCATCTCCGAGATCAACCGATTCGCCTTACCGCGAAAAATCGAATACCCAATCAGCGAGGGAATCCCAATCGCCAAACCGGACGCGGTGCAAAACAACGCCTCGGACACCCCCTGAGCCAGCCCCAACTGATTCGAACCACCAAACTCTTTGGCCGAGGTCGCGTGGAAGGTCGTGATCATCCCCAGCGTTGTCCCCAGCAGCCCCAGCATCGGCGCAATGGCTCCCACGTCGCCCAAATAAGCGATCCGAGACAGCATCAAGCTTGATTGGCGATTGCCCTCCGCCTCAGTCACTTCCTTCACCTCCTCGAAACTCGCGGTCGGGTTGCGTGTGGCAAAGTCCAGGGTTTTTGAGGTGATGCGTGCAATGGCCTCGTTGCGGCGATTGCACACCGCCAGCAGCCCCAAGTAGTCCTGCTTGCGGATCAGCGAATCGGCCGAGTTCATGAAGGCATCGCTCACCACCGTTCCTTGGCGAATCGTGAACGTGTAGAGCACCAGGAAGAATACAGCTACCAGGGAAAGCGTGATCAGAGGGTAGGCCATGATCCCGGTCCGCTTGATGAACCCGTTGATCGTGAGCGCCTCGGCATAAGGATTTGCTGCCGTTTCATTTACTGCTGGATAAGTGATTTGAGCACCGGGCGGTAGCTTGGTTGGGGGGGTGTTCGTCCCTTGGGACCAAGCCACGCCGCCGAAGCCAAGCCAGAGAACAGCCACATAAGCCGCAGAGAGAAGAAAACGATGCATCGCGCCGGATAGTACGCTTCGTTTGCGCCCTTGCAAGCACGCAAGCTGAATTGACTTGGGGATTCTCCCGCCTCACTCCTTCTCTGGAATCAAAAAAGCCGCCCCTTCGCTCGAAAGGACGGCTTCAAAATCAAACCTGAAAGCGACCGACTCACACGCCAGCCCTTGCGGTAAGCTGATCAGTCGGGTTTGTGAGCGCTGTGGCAGGACTTGCAATTGCCAGCCTTTTGCACTTCCAGCATCCCTTGTTTGTTGCCCTTGGCCACCTTTTCCACGGCTGCCAGCAATTCACTCGTCTTCTTGTCCCAGGTGGCTTTTTCACCCTTAGGCGGCTCGTTCTCCGTCAGCGTCTTCACATAGCCCGCCAATCTTTTGGCATCCGCTTCTGAGCCTTTGCCTGTGGCGACTTTTTTGTAAAGGCTGGTGTCACCTTTGAAGGCTTCCTTCATGACGGACTCAATGGCGGGATTGGCAAATCCAAGACCGGCGGAGGTCAGGAGCGAGATCATGGCGAGGAGTGTGGCTTTTTTCATATTCTGCGTGGCTATCTTGGGTGTTTCGTTGCGAATAATGGGCTGCTTTTCAGGGCTTCGGCCACAGAAAGTTGACTCTCTGCATTGGCCCGCTTGAAGGGGCCCCGAACCTGCGAGGCATCGAAATATCGAATTTCCCGCTCAATGGCAAGCAATACTGGCACAATCTTTCTTTTTTCTCCGGCGCCCTGTGTTCCCGCAGCACAAAAAAAAGATCGAATAAAATTCCCGCTCATTTATCTTAGTTTCAAGCGTTTCAATCCACGCCATTCCCAGCAAACCCATTCCATCCATGAAAAAATTCTTATTCGCCCTCGTCGCCGCCACACTGGTTCTCCCTTCCCTCGCCGGAGACTTCCCGAAAGGCAGCCCCAAATTTGAAGACAGCTACCGCAAAGTCATGGCTGACGCCAAGAAGAGCGGTAAGCCAGCCATCGTCGTTTTCTCTGCCTCCTGGTGCCCCCCGTGCCAGAGCATGAAAAACGAAGTCTATCCCAGCAAAGAAATCCAGGCTCTGCATGACCAATTCGAGTGGGCCTATATCGACGTCGACAACAGCGACAGCAGCAGTGAAAAAGCCGCCCAAGAATTCGGCGTCCAAGGCATCCCCCACATTCAGTTCGTTGATGCCGAAGGCAAAACGCTCGACAAGCAAGTCGGTGGCAGTGACCCCGCTTCCTTTGCCGCCACGTTGAAAGCCGTGCTCGCCAAGGCCGGCAAGACCGAAAAAGCTACCGCCGCCAACTGATTCGATAGTCGGCCATTGCTGCCGTCGTTCCTTCACCGGCCCGTCTTCCACCCCGTTTGCCCTTTGGCAAACTCCTGCTGGACGACGGGCCGGTTTTTTTGTTCCCTTCCTCATAACCATGCGCCTCTTCCGACTGCTCCTCCTGCCCTTCCTTGTCGTCGTCCACGCTGCCCAAGTGTCCGCTGACCTGCCCAGCGCCCAGCGCATCGTTTTCCTGGGCGACAGCATCACCTACGGCGGCACCTACATCGCTTACATTGAGGCCGCTCTCGTGGCGCGCCACCCAGACAAAACCTTCGAACTCCTCAATCTTGGCCTTTCCA
>JBIIUD010000552.1:0-3263 GCA_044340175.1 Verrucomicrobiaceae bacterium | reverse complement strand
ATGATGAAGCGACTGAGTTTGATTGGATGCGTGCTGCTGTCGGCACTGCAGGCTGAGGAGGTGGCGACGGATGTGGTGGTGTATGGGGCAACACCGGGGGGAATCGCGGCGGCGCTGGCGGCGGGCAAGTCGGGGGTGAAGGTGCTGCTGGTGGAGCCAACGGCGCGGGTGGGAGGGTTGGTGACGAGCGGTCTTTCGCACACCGATTTTCACTCGCTGGAATCCTTGAGCGGAACGTTTTTGGACTTCAGTCAGCGGGTGAAGGCTCACTATGTAAAGACCTATGGGGCGGAGTCCGAGCAAGTGAAGACCAGCTATGAAGGCACGTTTGGCGAGCCCAAGGTGAATCTCCTGGTTTTGGAAGCGATGCTGGCGGAGCAGGGGGCGGTGACGGTGCGGAAGGAGGCGGTGTTGAAGTCGGTGGGCAAACAAGGGACGCGGCTGATGCAGGCGGTGTTTGCGATAAAAGATGGCGGAGAGCTTCAGGTGCGGGCGCGGGTGTTTGTGGATGGCAGTTACGAGGGGGATCTGATGGCGCAGGCGGGCGTGCCCTACCATGTGGGACGTGAGGGGCAGGCGCAGTATGGGGAGTCGCTGGCTCCTGAAGTGGCGGACAAACAGTTGCAGGCCTACAACTTCCGCTTCTGCGCCACGGATGATCCAGCGAACCGGGTGCCGATCGCCGCGCCCAAGGGCTACAAGCGGGAGGATTTTTTGGAGGTGCTACCGGTTTTGGAATCGGGCAAGATCAAGACGGTGTGGGGGTATCCTTCGAGCTGCCTTGTGAAGGCGCATTTGCCGCCATTGCCAAATCGCAAGTATGACATCAACGATGTGTCACGCGGGCTGGTGCGGCTGTCGATGCCGGGACACAATTTGGATTGGCCAGAGGGCGATGAAGTCGCCCGACAGCACGTTTTTGACGAACATCTGCGCTACAATGTGGGGCTGCTGTATTTCCTGCAAACGGATGAGGCGGTGCCGGCGAAGTTTCGGGAGCCCGCAGCTGAGTGGGGCTGGTGCAAGGATGAGTTTGTGGAGACGGATCACCTGCCGCCCCAACTTTATGTGCGGGAGGCGCGACGGATGATTGGCAAGCATGTCTATGTGCAAGGTGACAGCGAGCATGCTCCGGGGGACGCGCGGGCTAAGCTGTTTAAGGAGGCGATCGCGATGGGCGACTACGGCAACAACTGCCACGGCACCTTTCATGAGGGGCCTCTCATTGGTGGAAGCCACAGTGGGGAGTTTTACAATCCGGTGCCGCCTTATCAGATTCCTTATGGGGCCCTGGTGCCGAAGGATGAGGACTGCGAAAACCTGCTGGTGCCGGTGGCGGTTTCGTCCTCACACGTGGGTTTTTGCGCGCTGCGGTTGGAGCCGATTTGGATGTCGCTGGGGCAAGCGGCGGGACATGCAGCGGCGCTGGCGGTGAAGGAAGATAGCGGGGTGCAGAAGGTGCCGGTGGCGGTGCTGCAGAAGCGACTGGTCGCTGACCGATCCGCGCTGATCTATGTGAGCGATGTGCTACCAGGAGAGGCGGATTTTGAAGCGGTGCAGATTTGGGGGGTTGCGGGTGGCTGGCATGGGCTGAATCCGATGCCGGAGAAACCGGGGCAACGCGGCGAGAATCTGCACGGTCAGTATTTCAAAGCGAACCCAGGACACGCGGTGGAGCTCAACAAGGCGCTGGATGAGGCGACTCGGGCACGCTGGCTTGCGCTGGCAGAGAAACTGGGGGTGGTGGTGGATGCGGAGAAGGTGGCGACGCGCGGGGAGTTTTTGCGGTCGGTTTGGAAGTGAGGACTGCTGTTTAGGCGCTTTGCTTTGGCCTGCCTTTGGCGTCGGGAGTGCCCACGGCTACAGTGCGAGCGGTCTTGGCCTACTGGTAGAGGAAGGTGGTGAGAGGGCTGGTGGCGGTGGCTTCTTGGGAGGCTTCGGCGATGCCGATCTCGTAGGCGGCGCGGCCAGCTTCGCAGGCGGCTTTGAAGGCGGTGGCCATGCGGGCGGGATCGCTGGCGATAGCGATGGCAGTGTTCACGAGCACGGCGTCCGCTCCGATCTCAAAGGCTTCGGCGGCGTGGCTGGGCGCGCCGATGCCAGCATCCACGACGACCGGCACGGTGGCCTGGGTGAGGATGATCTCAATTTGGCGCCGGGTGGTAAGGCCTTGATGCGATCCGATGGGTGAGCCCAGGGGCATGACGGTGGCCGTGCCGACGTCTTGGAGGCGACGGGCGAGCACGGGGTCGGCGTTGATGTAGGGCAGCACGATGAAGCCTTCTTTGACAAGGATTTCGGCGGCCTTCAGGGTCTCGATGGGGTCGGGGAGAAGGTAGCGGGGATCGGGATGGATCTCGAGTTTGACCCAGTTGGGCATGCCAGCGGCGACGGCGAGCCGGGCGAGGCGCACCGCTTCCTCGGCGTTCATGGCTCCGCTGGTGTTGGGTAGCAGGAGGACGTTGTCGGGAATGAAGTCGAGGATGTTCGCAAAAGGATCGTTTTGACCGGAGAGATCAGCGCGGCGGAGGGCGACGGTGACGATCTCGGTGCCGGAAGCGATGATGGCGTCGCGCATGAGGTCACCGGAGGCGAACTTGCCGGTGCCGAGCATGAGCCGGGACTGGAAGGTGCGACCGGCGATGATGAGGGGGGTGTTGGACATGAAGGACAGGGGGTGGGCCGCTAAGTAAGGAGCAGGGGGCGGGGGCGTGCAAGTTGAAGGGCGGGGCGGGGGGAGGGTTGACAAAAATAGCAGGTCTATGGTGAGGTGGTAGCAGCGGAAATGTTTTCGTAATGACGCATTCTTGCGAATGCGCCTATGAGGGTGGCTGGTTATGTGTGCGATGGTCCTGAGGTCATGTTGCACATCCGCATTCGGACGATTGCAGCTACTTCATCTTCAGGAGAGCGAGGGCGTGGAGGACGGCTTTGGGGACGAAGGAGGCAGGGTAGACGAGTTCGGGGCGCTTGCCGGTGGCGGGATCAGACTCGGAGCAGTGGGCGTGGTCGCCGAAGGGGCCGAGGCCATCGAGCGTGGGGCCGAGGGTGCAGAGGTAATTGGCATCGCTGAGGCCACCGCGAGTGGTGGGCAGGGTTTCGAGATCACAAAGGGTCGCAGCTTGGGCCCAGAGTTGGGTCAGTGCTAGGGTTTCGGGACTGCAAGGCCAGGCCTGGGTGCGACCGATGCAGGTGACTTCGATGCGCGCCCCGGCGGGGGTGGTGCCTGCGAGAGCGTTCAGGGCGGATTCGGCTTCAGCGAG
>JBIIUD010000550.1:0-3264 GCA_044340175.1 Verrucomicrobiaceae bacterium | reverse complement strand
GGGGCATCCTTTGGAGCGAGCCGCTGCCGCGAACACTTCTGAGGCCGTGCTGGCCAGTGAGGTGGTGATGGCGGAAGATGAGACGGGGTATTTGATTGATGCTGGCAGCCTATTTCTGCGGGAGAGTCTGCTGCATGTGCATCGTGGTGGAGATCCGGGCAAGGCGGTGTTGGGCAAGTTATCAGAGCAGAAGACGCATGTGACGGGGGTGCACATTTACCCGGACAATGCGCTGGTTCAGGTGGCTTACGTTTATGAAAATCCCGCTCCGTCCCCAGATCGGAGCGGACAGCGGATGGATGAGATTGCCGATCCGCGGTATGTGACGCTGCACATGCAGCACGCTCTGGTGAGGATGCCGGAGAATGATTTCAAACCCCGGTGGGATGATCCGCGGGTGGGGTACTTCATGACCCAGGTAACGGACATGACCAGCGCGGAAATCACGCCTTATCGGGATGTGATTCATCGGTGGCATTTGGTGAAGCAAAAGCCGGGCACCCAACTCAGCGAGCCAGTGACACCGATCACCTATTGGATTGAAAACACCACGCCGGTGGAATTCCGCGATACGATTCGGAAGGCGGCGTTGGCCTGGAACGAGGCGTTTGAGACAGCCGGGTTTAAGGATGCCGTTGTGGTGAAGCAGCAGCCGGATAACGCGACCTGGAATGCGGGTGACATCAACTACAACGTGCTGCGTTGGACATCGTCGCCAAATCCACCGTTTGGAGGGTATGGGCCGAGTTTTGTGAATCCACGCACGGGTCAGATCCTGGGGGCGGACATCATGCTGGAGTTCAGCTACATGACCAAGCGGCTGCAAAGTCGCCGGGTGCTGGATGAGGCGGGGCTGGCGGGATTGCCGGCGTTTGGTGAGGAGGAAAATGCTCAGGGCCTATGGCAGCCAAAGGGGCACGAGTGTTTGGCGGGTTCATGCGCGCACCAGGGTCTGCTGTTTGGCGGTGCGGTGCTGCGCGCTGCGCCGATGGGCAGAGTCGAAATGAACCGCATGCTGAACGAGGCGCTGCATTATCTCGTGCTGCATGAAGTGGGGCATACGCTCGGCTTGAATCACAATTTCCGCGGCAGCCAGCTGCATGATGCGAAGAAAATCCATGACAAAGCGCTCACGGAAAAGGTGGGGCTGCTGGGGTCAGTGATGGACTATCCGACAGCGAATGTGGCTCCAGAAGGCGTCAAGCAGGGTCAATACTATTGCACCAAGCCGGGACCCTATGACCATTGGGCGATTGAGTTTGGTTATTCGGAGGCGTTGGAAGATCCGGTGGAAGAGGACAAGCGTCTGAAGGCTTTGGCAGGGCGCTCGCACCGGCATGAGCTGGGTTTTGCCAATGATGCGGATGACATGCGCAGCGTTGGCAAGGGCATCGACCCGAGGGCGATGCTGTTTGATTTGAGCAGTGAGGTGGTGGACTACAGTGCGCAGCGGTGCGCTTTAGCGAAGCAGCGTTTGGAGGGACTGCTAAAGCGGGCCTCTGAACCGGGAGAAAGCTGGCAACAGGTGGTGGCTGACTATGCGATATTAACGTCAGAAATGAGCAGCGCCCTGGTGGCAGTTTCCCGTCAGGTGGGTGGGGTTGAGGTGGAGCGTGCTCACGCTGCGCAGGGTGCGGAACGCAAGCCCTTTACGCCCGTGACGGCGGAGCGGCAGAAGGCGGCGCTGGCGCTGTTGGCGGAGCATGGGTTTGGTCCGCAGGCGTGGCAGGTCTCGGCCGATCTGGCAGCGCACCTGCAACTGCAAAGACGTGGCTTTGACCATGACGAACCGGAGGACCCCCGACTGCATGAGCGCGCGGCGAAGGTGCAGCGCTCACTGCTGGATCACTTGCTGCACAGCACTGTGCTGACTCGGTTGAGCGACAGTGCGCTGTATGGCAACGAATTTGCCGTGGCTGATCTGCTGAGCGCCCTGAGTGGGGCCATTTTTAAAGGTGACCCGGAAAATCGCCCCAACACCCTGAGGCAGACGCTGCAGGCGATGTATCTCGAACGTCTGCTGGCGATGGCGAACAGCGGCCAAATGATTTCCGCCACGCAGGCGGCTGCTTTGAGTGAGGTGATCACGCTCAAGCGGGAACTGGATCAGGGGCAGTTGCTGACGGGAGTGCCTCAGCATCAGGCGCTGCTGCGCTACAAGATTCGTCGGGCGCTGGATGAGGGTGGAGACTGATTCTGAGCGGAGATTGACGAGAGGCTGAGTCGGAACGACTACTCGGCATCCACGCGACCATGACCCGACCCCAGGAAGAATTAAAAACCGTACCCCGCCACATCGCCATCATCATGGACGGCAATGGACGCTGGGCGCGGGAGCGTGGCTTGCCGAGGACGGAAGGACACCGACGCGGGGCGGAAAGCGTGCGCAAGGTGGTGGAAGCTTGTGGGGAGTTGGGGGTGGAGTTTCTCACGATGTATGCCTTTTCATCGGAAAACTGGAAGCGACCCAAGCGGGAGGTGGACGCGCTGATGCGGCTTTTGCAGCAGTTTCTCAAGTCGAAAACGCCTGAGATGCAGAAGCAAAATGTGCGCTTGCAGGCCATCGGGCGGTTGCATGATCTGCCGGCGGAGTGTCAGGCGGAGTTGCACCGGTCCATCGCCAAAACCGCAGAGAACACCGGGTTGACCCTGATTTTGGCGCTCAGTTACGGCGGTCGGGAGGAAATCATTGATGGCGTGAAAAGCCTGTTGGAGAGCGTGGAGAAGGGGCATCTTGACAAGGCGATGATCGATGGGGAGGTTTTCAGCAAGCATCTTTACACACGCTACTATCCTGATCCGGACTTGTTGATTCGGACTTCGGGGGAGTTGCGGCTGTCGAATTTTCTGCTCTGGCAGATGAGTTACACCGAGTTTTACGTGACGGAGAAACTGTGGCCAGATTTTGGTCGTGAGGAGCTTTTGGAGGCTCTGAGAGCTTTTGGCAGTCGCAGCCGACGGTTCGGAGGCGTATAACCGAATCTTGACGAACGCTCTGAATGCGCGTAGCAGCCTAAGTTCAAATCCATCCTGATGGCGCAATCCTTGCCAGAAACCCGAATCTTCATTGTTGACCCGGACGCCGACTTCCTGGCCTGGGCGTCCACACACTTGAAAGCGGACGGTGTGCGGATTTATACCTTTGAACGAGCCGAGGACGCGATCAACAGTCAGCAGAAGGAAAAGGCGGACCTGATCCTGGCTGAAGTGCGGCAGGCGGGCATGAGTGGGATTGATTTTCTGAAACGGCTGCGGCAGGCAGAC
>JBIIUD010000551.1:0-3264 GCA_044340175.1 Verrucomicrobiaceae bacterium | reverse complement strand
CAGAGCCGCTGTCGGCTCATCGCAGATGATCAATCGCGGTTCATGAACCAAGGCTCTTGCGAGTGCTACCCGCTGCTGCTGACCGCCAGAAAGCACTTTGGGCATCGCTCCCGCCTTGTCTCCCATCCCCAGGCGATCCAACAACTCCGTCGCTCGTTTGACCGCCACACTGCGCCGCACTCCATCCGCAATCAAAGGCACTGCCGCATTCTCAGCCGCCGTCAAAGAGGGCAGCAGATTGTACTGTTGAAACACAAACCCCAAGTTCCGACGCCGAAACAGCACCCGCGCTGTCCCATTCAGTGCCCCGTGCTCATGCCCCAGCACCTCCAGGTTGCCGTCACTTGGATCAAGCAATCCCGCAATCACCGAAATCAAGGTCGTCTTCCCACACCCGCTAGGCCCCACCAGAAAAGTCATCTCCCCCAGGGTCGCCCCAAAGTCCACGCCACGCAGCACCTCCACACGCGCGTCGCCTTCCCCAAAATGCTTCTTCACTCCGCGACACGCCACCGCATCCCACCGCTCGTTAGGCAACACTGTCTTTTGTATCTCTGGAGCTGTTGTCATATCGATGTTCAGCGAAACACGGCCGCCGGTTCAAGTTTTTGAATGGTTCGAAAGCTCATCATCACCGCCACTCCCGTCACCACCGTCAGCGCCACGCAGGTCGTCACCGCCACCCAGCCAGGCAAAAACACCCCCCTCAAAAAGGGCAGCTTGCGCGCCAGCTCCGACGTCCCCGCCGCCAATGCTGTCCCAAAGCAGCACCCCAAAAACACCACCGTAGCCGCCTGCGCCGCCAACATCCCTGCAAACTGCCGCGCTGTCACGCCCACCACCTTGAGCACCGCCAAATGACGCGAGTTCTCCTTCACAAACATCATGAACGTTTGCCCAGTGATCACCGTCCCCACCACCAGCCCAATCACAATCGTCAGTCCAAACAACAAGGGGATCCCCTGCGCCGCCACGTCTGCCCCCGGTTTGTAGGCCCCCACAATGAACGTCGTGTCCCGCTCTTCTGCCTGCCTCAACATCATCGTCGTCGTCCTCGCCATGTGCAAAATCGGAAACCCCGTGAACGGTGCCGAGGCGTCGCTCATCGCCACCACCCGCAGCGATTCCGACCCGATCCTCACCCGCTTCCCAATCACGTCCTTCTCCCCGGGGAAGAGCAAATTCGCCCCGCCCGGATCAATCATCACCGTCCCCCGTTCCCGCACCGCCTCCGCCTTTCCTTTCAGGATCCGTGGCGGCAGACCGACCAGTGACGCATCATCGACCCCCATCATGGTCACCACACTCAGCTTCCCAGATTCGGTGCGCGCATATCCATCAATTTTTGTCAGTGGCACCGCCCACGATACCTCCTCCGTTCCCCTCACCTGATACAGCGCGTTCGCCGGCACCGGCTTCACCTGGTCAAAGCACTCTGTGTCCGGTTCCATCACCCAAAACTCCGCCTCACTCACATCCCGGATCTGCGATCCCGTCATCGCAAACACGCTCATCATGATCGATGCCTGGTTCTGCATCAAAAAAATCGACAATGCCACCGCCAGAATCATCGCGAAATACTTCGCCCGATCCGCCCTCAGCATCTGCAAGGCTAACCCAATCATGACCGCCCTCCCCTCTCCCTCTTCGGCCTGCGCGATCCCACCGCATCCGCAATGAACGCCAATAATTTGCCCACCCCCTTGTCAAAATCATACTCCGGCACCAATGCCCGTCTCACCATCAGCCCTTCAAACCCCGACATCACAAACGTCGCCACATCTTTCGCCTTCGTGTCCGGCCGAATGTCCCCCGCCTTCTTCGCCTTCTCCACCAGCCCGGCGATCAGCCCCTCCACATACTGATAGTGCTCCGCAAACGGAGCGCGCACCGCAGGATTCCGCGCTGCCTCCGCCGTGATCTCCGTCCACATCGCCAGAAATCCTGACCGATCAAAATCCCCAGACGCCAACTCCGTCAAACTCTCTAGACACGCCATCAATCCCTCTTTCTCAGGCAAACTTGCAAACCACACCGCCGTGCGCTGCCGATCCAAGGCGATCAAGCCCGCAATGATCTCTTCCTTGCTCGCAAAATACCGATACAACGCCCCTGGACTCATCCCCACCGCGTCACAGATTTGCCTCATCCCCGTCGCATGAAACCCCTTCTGCGCAAACAACTGCGCCGCTGTCATGACAATCTTCATCCGCTTCAATTCCGAAGCCGACATCTCCCCCATGCCATCCATTACTGGCGCCATCGCTTCCTCAACATCATTCGTCGCCAAAACATTCCCGGTGCTCTTTTTGGGAGCACGGGCAGTTCGCCGAGGAGTTGGAAGTGAGGTCTTCAAAGGCGTCTTGTTCTTCATGCGAACGAACGTTCGCTCTTTTTAGTTTTTGTCAAACGCTGATCTCTCGAAATCTCATCGGAACACCGATGCCGGTTCTAAAACCAAAACCTTGCGCACGCTTAAAGTCGCTACCACCGCCACCACCACGGCCATCAATACGCCCACGCCTACTGCCGCCTCCCACAAAAGGACAATGCCGCGCGTGGCCGTTTGCGCGGCTGTTAATTCAAAGAAGACCGCTGCCATGGCCGTTCCTAGTGCATAGCCGAGCGCTCCCGCGACTAAGGCCTGCAGTAGGACCATGGCGACCAATCGCGTGTTCGTCACCCCAATGGCTTTCAAGGCTCCGAACTGTTTCATGTTCTCTACCGTGAACATGTAAAAGGTCTGCCCGCTTACCGCCAAACCCACGATCAGCGCCACAGCAATGGTTATTCCAAAGTTCACTGGAATCCCGGTGTTCTTCAAATAGTACACCACACAATCCCAAGCAAACTCTTGCGTTGTCCGCGCCTTCAGTCCTGTCTCTGCTTCAATCCTTCGCGCGATCTCAACCGCCGCCACGCCTTCCACAGCCCTTACCAGAACATAACTCAGTTGATTCCGTTCCCGGCCTTGAAAATTCACAGCTTCACTGTAGCGCGCATGAATCACCGGAAAACTCACGAACGGGGCCTCCGCATCCGTTATGCCCACAATGGTCGCCTCTTGGTCATTCAATTCCAAGCGTCGGCCCAGCTCCAATGGCTCACCTGGATACAGCAGTTGATACCCTGCCTTGTCGATTAACAAACTGTTGGCCAACTTTAGGTCCTGCTTGTTCCCCATCAGTACCTTGCCGGGCAGTCCGATCATCGTGCTGTCATCCACCCCCAGGGTAAAGGTTGAAGCAAACTTTCCCGCTGCCG
>JBIIUD010000549.1:0-3285 GCA_044340175.1 Verrucomicrobiaceae bacterium | reverse complement strand
CCGGCCTCCGCCAAAAAGTCGCCAACTACCCTGGCGTCACCGTCGAAAAGAAAATCGGCGAGTGTTTCTCCCAGCATGGCAAGAAGCTCCGCCTCATTGACCTGCCCGGAGCTTACTCCCTGAACGCCCGCTCCCCGGATGAAGCCGTGCTGCGGGATGTCCTGCTCGGCCGTCAGCCCGGCACCCCGCGCCCTGATCGGGTCGTCTGCATCATCGACGCATCGAATCTGGAGCGTCACCTTTACCTCGTCACTCAGGTGCTCGAGCTCGGCCTGCCCACCGTGCTGGTGCTGAACATGATCGACGTCGTGGCCGAGCGGCAGCAAGCCATCGACGCCACGGCACTGAGCACGCGCCTGGGCATCCCCGTCATCCCCATGCAGGCCACCACTGGCCAGGGTTTGACCGAGCTCAAATCAGCGCTCAGCCGCGAGGATTTGCCCCTGCCCAAGTGGACCGCCCCACCGTTACCGGAGGCCATCCGGACCGAACTCGAGCTTACCCACCACGACCTCGTCAAACTCGGATCCCTTGGTAACGAAGCTGGCCTGCTCGAACCACTTTACCTGCTCTCCGATCACGATCCTTCTCACACAGGCCAGTCGGCGGCGGCCATGCATGACATCATCCGCCACCGCGACCGTCTGGAACACGCCTTTCCGGGCTGGGAGGACGCCTTGGCAGATGCGCGCTACAAAGCCATCGACCAACTCTGCACTGAAACCTGGATGCGGCCCGGCACCCCACCCGTGACGGTCACTCAAAAGATCGACCGCATCCTTCTGCACCCCATCTTAGGCGGAGCCATCATGCTCATGGTGCTCGGGTTGATCCTTTGGACCATCTTCAGTCTCGCTGAGGGACCCATGGGTCTGATCGAGGAAACCTTCGCTTGGCTTGCCTCCCAAGTCGGTCGAGTCATCCCCCCCGGGGATCTCCATGATCTCGTCGCAGATGGCGTCATCGCTGGCGTCTCAGGCGTCGTCGTCTTTTTGCCTCAGATCATGATCCTGTTCTTCTTTATCGGCATCATGGAAGACACCGGCTACATGGCTCGACTGGCCTTCATTTGGGACCGTGTCATGGGCTGGGCCGGGCTAAATGGCAAAGCCTTTCTGCCCATCCTCGGCTCCCATGCCTGCGCGATCCCCGGCATCATGGCCACGCGCACCATCGACTCGCCTAAGGACCGACTCATCACCATCCTCGTCGCCCCACTGGCCTCCTGCTCCGCCCGACTTCCCGTTTATCTCCTGCTGATTTCCGCACTTGTCCCGAACGATCAAGTCGCTCCCTCCACCAAGGCTCTCTTCCTGCTGTCACTGTACGGTCTCGGCGTCCTTGGGGCTTTCTTCTTTGCTTGGCTATTCTCGCGCACCCTGATGCGTCACGCCGCCACCCCCATGATCCTGGAGATGCCCTCCTACAAATGGCCTGCCTTCGGCTCCATTCTCGTCCAGGTCTGGCAGCGCGCCCGCCTCTTCGTGCAACGCGCGGGCACCGTCATCCTCGGCCTATCCATCCTGATTTGGTTCGCCTCCACTTACCCCAAAACGGATACCGACGACAGCACCCTCGCGCTGGAAAACTCCATCGCGGGTCAGGCCGGCAAACTCATCGAGCCATTGATCGAGCCCCTTGGTTACAACTGGAAAATCGGCATCGGTCTCATCGGCTCCTTTGCCGCGCGTGAAGTGTTCGTCAGCACCCTCTCCGTCGTCTATGCGGTCGAGTCTGACGACGACGAAGACCTCTCCCCCCTGCGCCAGCGACTCCGTGCCGACACCCACCCGGATGGCACCCCCGTCTTCACTCCCCTTGTCTGCCTCAGCCTGCTCATCTTTTATGTCTTCGCCATGCAGTGCATCAGCACCCTCGCCATCGTCAAGCGGGAGACCAACACCTGGAAATGGCCGCTCTTCCAACTCGGCTACATGACCGGCAGCGCCTACCTGCTCAGCCTCGCCGTCTATCAAATCGGCACCGCGCTTGGCTACTGAAGCCACTCACACCATGGACCCTTCCATCGACTGGCAAACCCCCACTGCCCTCGCCGTCGTGGCCTTCACCGCGTTGGCTTTTGTCCTCCGCGCCCTCAGAGCCCGCCGTCGCCCGAGGCCCTGCTCCGGCTGCGGCACCGCGCCCAAGCCCACCCACCGACCTCCCCACCTTTAGAGCGTTTCAGAAAACGCACCAGCTACACGGCACGCACGCATCACGCGTCGCTTGACCTGATACCACTCACCAGCCGTCAGCGGCTGTCTCCAGGCATCCGGTTGAACTGAGCGTGAATCTGTTGCTGACGATAAGCATCGAATTTAGGCGAGTCGAAAAACCCGCTGCGCATTCTCCCAGAGAATCTTCCGCTCTGCCGCCTTGTCCGGCACCAGCTTGCGGATCGTCGCCAACGTCTGCGCGCCTTGACAGCCGGGTCCCCGCCCCAGCAGGTCCACGCAGTCGCTGCCATAGAGCAGCTTGTCCTGATGCCGCGCCAAAAAGCCCCGCGTGTGCGCTTCATCCCGGGTCAAGGCATTGAGCCCGGAGCCCGCTGACATGTCGGCAAAAAGATTCGGGTAGTCCGCCAGATAGCGGTCCGTCAATCCGCCCGGCGTCACTGCGCCCTTGGGATAGTTTTGCGTGTCATCATGCGCTTTGTCGATGTGTCCCCAAAAGGCCTGCGCATGACCGATGAACGTGGTCTTGGGATACTTGGCCAGCATGACGTGCAGTCGATCATACCCGAAGTTGTAAGTCTGCTGTTGGAAGTGCATCAGAATCGGCACCCCATAATCTGCCGCCAACGCATAGAGTCGCTGGCTGGCCGCTGAGTCGCACTCCACGGCGAACTTCTGTTCGCCGATGATGCACGCGCCTTGCTTCAACCATTTCTCAATCTCCGCCGCCGCGTTATCCACATCCGTCACCTCATTCGCCCCCCAAAGAAACGCCTCCGGATGCGCCGCCGCCAGCTCCCGCGCCTCCGCCGTGCTGCCGCAGCCCGCCGCTAGCCCGTTCGACTTCCCGTTGTGCGTAGCTGCTGTCTTCATCGGCGTGCCGGCGGGCAACAGAATGGAGCGCGTGATCCCCATGGCTTTTTGATGCGCCATCAGGTGCTCATGACTGCGCCCGCGATAGCTGGTATGCTGATGGATATCAAAAACCGGTTCCACCGCCGCCGCTTCCTGCGCCACGCTCCGCCAAGCCAGCGCTGCCGACGCCCCCAGCGCCGACACCACAAAATCACGACGCGAAAAACCAGTTCGAGATTGTTTCATCCATCCCTCA
>JBIIUD010000547.1:0-3286 GCA_044340175.1 Verrucomicrobiaceae bacterium | reverse complement strand
GGTAACAAGGCGGCCAGCAGCCGCACGTTGGCACTGACCAGAGCCCGAACGGGCAGGTGATGCGCGCAGTAGCCTGCGGCTGCGGCACCGAGGACGGCCTTGACGGGGGTCTGCCGAATGCGCTGCTTGCAGGCTTGATAGCGCTGCCGAAAGCCGTGGCGGGCCTGATCCACGAGGACATGGATGCTGTCCTCGATGGAGAGGGGGTCGGCCATGGGTTGGGGTGGAGGTACGGGCATCATGGGCTACCAGAATTTGAGGTTGCGCAGGATTTTCTGACCCAGGGATTCCGAGCGGTGGCCGGGGAGGTGGTCCTGCAGAGTGTTGAGGGTGCGCCCGGCACTGTCACGTGCGGAGTCGTAGCCATCATGGATGCGGCGGCCTACGGGCTCAAAAGCGGCTTGGAGGATATCCCGCGCGGTGCTGACGGGATCTGTTATGAAGCGCTCCCGAAGGGTGGGCTCTGGCCGGCGTGTCAGCGCGAGGAGGCAGCCGACAGCAGCGCCGAAAATGAGTGAGCCCAACAGGATGGGGACGGGGTTTTGTTGAACATAGTCCTTGGTGCGCACCAGGGTCTCCTCTGCCTTGACGCTGAGGGATTGACAGGCCTCCTTGACCGCACTGGCAGCCTGTTGGGCACCGTCTTGGACGGCTTCGGTGACGTTGTTGATTGTGGTGTCGATAGAGGGTTCATTTTTCATGGTGGATGGGGGGATGTGAAGGCTGACCCTGCCGTGGGGCGGGTCAGTCCTACCCATCCATAGTGCGGTCCAGGCGGCGCAGCCATGGGGTGAAACCCGACACTGTTCGCGGGCAACGGCGGAGGTGGAGGCGGATCTGGTCCGTCGTCAACTTGGGACGTGGGTGCGCCTAGGCCCCTGTGCTGGCAGCGGCCCACCGCCACCTCAGGCGCTCCCAAATCTACGGCCCCCTCTTTTCTTAAACGACTAGGGTGGAAACAGGGCTCAGGCTAGCGACCGTATCCCGTGTTCTTTCTGCGGAGCATGGGATTTTTGTCTTCATCTGCCAGCGATAGGTGGGCACAAAAAAGACAGCCGCGCTCTTGCGAACGGCGGCTGTCTGACAAAATAAAACGGAGGTGGCATGTGGACTGTCTCCCGAACGATCCGTCACACCACCTCCGCATTCCGAGCAGTCGGGCTTACTTGGATTGGAGTTTCTCAGCGAGGGCGAGGTGGCCCTGGAGAACGGGTGTCATCTTATTCACCCACATTTTGAGGTCGCCGTCCTGAGCTTCCTTGGAGGCCGACTGGAAGTTTTCAACGCAGGTCTTGTGACCCTTCACGGCGGCGTCAAGGAAGGCCTTGTCGAAGTCGGAACCGCTGACTTTTTCCAGATCTTGGAAAGTCTTGGCGGTGTCGGGGTCGATGACCGCGGAGATGTCCACACCCTTTTTGGTGGCGAGGGCACTCAATTCGGAGTTGGCACCGGTATGGTCGGTGACGAGCGTTTGAGCCAGGGCTTTGACGTCTGGGTTGGCGGCTTTCTGCACCGCCAGTTCCGCGAGTTTCACCACGGAGCGGCCGGCGGCGGCTTCTTCCTTGATGAACTTCACGTCTGCTGCATTGAGGGTGTCCTTCGGAGCGGCAGTGAGACTCGGCGTCACCAGCACAGCGGCGCAGAGGGCCAGAGCGAGTCCGGCGATGCGCTTGAGAGGGCGGCGGTTTTGAGGGGAGGCAGTAGGGGATGTCGATGATTTGATTTTCATAGGCCTCACCATAGGAGGCGCGTCTGGCTTTCTCTATGGGGTCAACACCCTATGGCACTGCGGAGGCATGGGCGGGTATCAGTTCAGCAGAAACACCAACCAAGCGCGCTCCCCTATCATCATGAAAGCTCTCATTTATCACGGACCTCAAAAAAAAGCTCTGGAGGAAGTGGCAAAGCCGCAACTCCAGGAGGCGACCGATGCGATCATCCGCATCCTCAAGACGACTCTCTGTGGCACTGACCTGCACATCCTCAAAGGTGATGTGCCGACCGTCTCCGATGGTCGTGTGCTCGGCCATGAGGGTGTGGGAATCATTGAGCAAACGGGGAGCGGTTTGACCCGGTTCAAACCGGGTGACCGGGTCGTCATTTCCTGCATCACTGCCTGTGGCCGCTGCCAGAACTGCCGCCGGGGCATGTGCTCTCACTGCGAGCAAGGCGGCTGGATCCTGGGCAACACCATCGACGGTACCCAGGCGGAGTTTGTGCGCATCCCGTGGGCTGATACCAGCCTGCATCCCATGCCGCTGGATGCCGATGAGGAGGCGATGGTGATGCTGAGTGATATCTTGCCGACGGGCTATGAATGCGGTGTCTTGAACGGATGTGTGAAACCGGGGGACACGGTGGCGATCCTTGGCGCAGGTCCCATCGGGTTGGCCACGCTGCTGACGGCCCTTTTCTACGCGCCGGCAGATGTCATCATGATTGATCGAGATGAACACCGGCTGGACATGGCCAAAAAGCTAGGAGCCACCATGCTGATCAATACCACGGACGGTGACGCGGTGACCCGGGTGATGAGCATGACTTTGAACAAAGGCGTGGATGTGGCCATTGAGGCGGTGGGACTTCCTGAGACTTTTGACGTTTGCCAACGAATCGTCGCAGCAGGCGGACACATCGCTAATGTGGGGGTCCACTGGGAAAGCGTGCCGCTGCACCTGGAGACGCTATGGTCTCGTAATATCACCATCACCACCCGGCTGGTGGATGCGGTGACAACGCCGCTGCTGCTGAAAACCGTTGTCTCTGGCCGACTGCGTCCACAGCAACTGATCTCCCACCGTTTTGCCCTCGCTGACATCTTGGAGGCTTATGAAGTCTTTTCTCATGCGTCCCGGGAGCGGGCTTTGAAGGTTATTCTAACCAGCGACTGAGCATCTGAAGCTGGATGGACTGATCAAGGGGCTGAAGCGGAATCCTTTGCTGGTAGGGGATAGGTTCAAGTTTGCTGGGTTCAAGGGAGTAGTGCAGTGGGAAAGGGCTTCCCTCTGAGAGCGGTGAAGGCTGACGCCATCACCGCAGTCCAAAGCGCTGGCGCGCGGTGATGGGGGTGGCGGGCTCCTGTGGGGTAAGCCAGGATTGGCGCTGGGTAGGGGTGAGGTGGCGGGTTTGGCGGAGGCTTTCGAAGAAGCGTTCGAGGTCGTTTTGGCAGCGCTCTCGGAGGTGATGCTGGAAGGCGGGGACGAGGCGGTGATAGGTGGCGATGGCGTTAAGGCGGGCGTTGTTGACGGGCTGGGCTAACCATTCGTCGATTTTCAGGCTACCGCCA
>JBIIUD010000548.1:0-3286 GCA_044340175.1 Verrucomicrobiaceae bacterium | reverse complement strand
GTTCGGGCTTCGGTGAAAGTCACGAGGTCAGCGGCGAGCTGGCTCTGCTGTTGATGGATGACGAGGTGCTGGCCGAGGGTGAGGATGTTGACGGCGAGACTTTGAGCTTCCGCGACGAGGCGGCGTTCGGTGTCACGCACTTCGAGTTCAGCGGCGGTGACGAGTTGGGTGGTGAGTTTCTTTTCCAGTTTCAGGCGGTGGGTGAGGGGAAAGGTTTGATCAAAGGCAATGGAAGCGGTGAGGGGAGAGACGCGGCTTTCGGGTTGGAACTCGGTGCTGACGGAAGGGTTTGGCAGGCGTCCAGCGCCTAACTGGCGGGCCTGGGCTTCGGCGATGCTGAGTCGGGCAGCCTGGAGGTCAGGGTGGCCGGTGCGAACTCGGTCAGGGATGGCCTCCAAGGTGATGACGTCGGCCATGAGGCTGGCGGGAAGGATGAGCGTGAAGAAAAAGCGGAGCAAAAGCATGGAGAGGGACAGTTGAAGGAACGGACAGATCCGAGCTTGGCGCGCGGGCCAAAACGGTGCGGAGTGCGGGGAGCCAGGGAGAGGCCGGGCTCAGTCCGAGCGGTTCAAAGTCTCAGGGCGATGGTCTGCGCGAGTTGGCGCGGCCAGTGGTCCAGCTGCGGACACGTTCGCGAATAGCTAGACGATGCGATGGAGGGCGTCGTTTGAGGCGGTGGTAAGGTCACGCTCAGCCTCCAGAGAGATGGAGAATCGAACAGCCCTAGTGACGGCAGAGGCGGCTGGACTTTATGCCAGGAAACGGGATGAGCGACCAAGGTCTCGATCACAGCGGTGTGCTTGTGGGAGTCGTCCGATTCGGCATCGTGGTGATGGTGCGGAAGTTCGTGGTCTCCTTCATGAGAATGATCCTCCGAGCCTGCTTCATGAGGGCCATGGCAATGATCGACCAGGGTGAAATGACCGTCGGTGGTGAGATCACAGTCACAAAAGTAACCCAGTTGCATGCCGAAAGCCTGTGCCCAAAAGACAGCGACAAGCGCGGTCAAGGGTAGGAAATGACGGGCAAGAGAGAACACGGAGGTCAGTGTGTGGGCAAGGTTGGGGCAGTCAAATGGAAAGTGGGTGTGGCGAAGAGGCGTTGCAAGAACGGGGATTTACTTCAAAGTACGCGGCAGATGCCCTCACCGTCCCACGCTCCCACCGTCGTCATCGAGAATTTTTATCCCTGCCTGGAAGGCGGGCGGTATCCAGTCAAACGCATCGTCGGAGAGCCCTTAGAGGTATGGGTGGATGTTTTCAAAGATGGGCATGATGTGCTCAGTGCGGTCTTGAAGCACCGAAAGGAAGGCAGTGTGCGCTGGGCGGAGTCCGGCTTGGAGCAGGTGGATGGAGACCGCTGGAGGGGCGCATGTCACTTCGAGAGCGAGGGACGCTGGGAGTATGTGGTGGAGGCCTGGGGAGATGTGTTCCGCTCCTGGAAGAAGACGTTTGCGGTGCGGGTGGAGTCGAAGGACCCCGATGCAGGGATCGAGGCGCTGGAGGGGGCACGTCTTTTGAATGAGGCGGCTCAGCGTGCACGCGGAGCGGGGGCGACCGATGCGGCGATGCAGCTGCGGGACTGCGCGGAGCTACTGGGGACATTGCCACCGGAGCAACTGCTGGAGGTTCTGCTCTCTGCTGAGTTGCAGGCGCTGATGGATCGCTTTCCCGACCGTTCCCAATCCACGACATCGGTGGTGATGAAGGCGCAGGTGGAGCGTGAGCGCGCGCGCTTCTCAGCGTGGTATGAGTTTTTCCCACGCAATGCCGAAGGGCGCGCGGACAAGCACTCGACTTTCCTCGACTGTGGGACGCGACTGGATGACGCGCGGGCGATGGGTTTTGATGTGATTTATTTCCCGCCGATTCACCCGATCGGAGTGACGCATCGCAAAGGGAAGAACAACACGCTGGTGGCGGAGCCGGGGGATGTGGGATCGCCCTGGGCGATCGGTGGACCTGCGGGCGGTCACTTGGCGGTCGAGCCAGCGCTGGGAACGGAGGCGGACTTCGTGTGGTTGATTGGGCAGGCCAAGGATCGGGGGATGGAGATCGCCATGGACTTTGCGCTGAACTGCTCGCCAGATCATCCCTATGTGAAGTCGCATCCGGATTGGTTTTACCAGCGTCCCGATGGGTCGATCCGGTATGCGGAGAATCCGCCCAAGAAATACCAGGACATCTATCCGCTGAACTTCCACTGTGCGGACTGGCGAAATCTTTGGAAGGAGTTGATTGAGGTGGTGCTGTACTGGGTGGGACGGGGTGTAAAGATTTTCCGGGTGGACAATCCGCACACCAAGCCGGTGGCCTTTTGGGAGGAACTGATCGGCACTGTGCAGCGGCATGACCCGGATGTGCTGTTCTTAGCGGAGGCGTTCACGAAGCCGCGCATGATGCAGGTGCTGGGCAAGATTGGGTTCAGTCAGAGCTACACGTATTTCACTTGGCGCGAGTCCAAACAGGAATTGACGAATTATGTGACGGAGCTGACCCAGGGTGAGATGCGCTGGTATTACCGGGGGAATTTCTGGCCGAACACGCCGGACATCTTGCCGGGGCATCTGCAAAATGCGGGTCCAGCCATGTTCCGGCTGCGCGCGGCTTTAGCGGCGACGTTGTCATCGAGTTGGGGGATGTATTCAGGCTATGAGTTCTGCGAGAATGAGCCCTATCCGGGCAAGGAGGAGTATCATTGGTCAGAGAAATATGAGCTGAAGAATCGGGACTGGAATGCGCCGGGGAATATCAAGCCCTTCATTGCCCTGCTCAATCAGGTGCGGCGGGAGAATCCGGCGCTGCATCTGTATGACAATGTGGTGTTTCACCCGGCCGATCACTCGGAGGTCATCTGCTACAGTCGGGTGACGCCTGACATGAGCAATCGCTTGATCTTTGTGGTGAGCCTGAATGCGCAGCGGCCAGTCGAAACCATGGTGCATTTGAATTTGGCGGCGTTGGGTTTGGCTGAGGGCATGAGCTACAGGGTGGAAGACCTGTTGCATGGCAGCAGCTATACTTGGGCCGGCAGCAGCAACTTTGTGGGGTTGCGACCGGACGGGGTGGCGCTGCATGTGTTCCGGGTGGAAGTGGTCTGTTGAGGTCTGAGGCCGCTCGGGCACAAAGGCTGAGTTATCTGGCAGATTGCGCGCCCCTGTCTTGCAATGATGCAGGGATCGGTGGATATTAGGCCGATGCTTTGGAGGGTGCTGACGGCTTTTTTGCTTCTGTTTTGGGCGGTGATGACCGGTCTGCTGATGCGGACGGTGTATTTCCCGGAGCAA
>JBIIUD010000546.1:0-3298 GCA_044340175.1 Verrucomicrobiaceae bacterium | reverse complement strand
GGGCGCTCTTGCCAAAAGGGCGCGCAAGCAGCGTACTCGGCGGGTGACTTTCTCTACACGCCTCATCCTGCTCTCATCCCTCGCCTCTCTTTCGCTCCATGCTGCCGTGGTGCGGGTGGAAATCAAAGAACGATCGGATGCTGGTGCCACGGGCTACGAGCAGATCAGTGGCAAACTGCACTGCGAGATCGATCCGAAGCAGCCGCAGAATGCGATCATCGCGGATGTCGATCACGCGCCGGTGAATGCGGCGGGGAAGGTGAGCTTTGTGGCCGATTTGCGGCTGTGGAAACCGAAGGATGACGCCCGCAGCAATGGCGCGGCGTGGGTGGAGATTCCGAATCGTGGGGGTAAGGCGAGCCTGCCGGCGTCCATGATGGAGCAGGGCTTCACCATGCTGAATGTCGGCTGGGAGTTCGATGTGGCAGCGGACAAACTGCGCCTGGAAGTGCCACGGGCTCAAAACAAGGATGGCAGCCCGATTCGCGGCGTGGTGAGCGCGGTCTTCACGCCGGACAAAAAGCTCGATGAGCAACCGCTCACCGATTTGACCGATTATCCACCTGTGGACATCACAGGCGCTGAAAGCCGTCTCATCGTGCGAAATCGCGCCGCTTACCCGGAAGGCCAAGAAGTGCCGCGAACGCAGTGGAGCCTCGAAAACGCACGTCTTCGACTCAAGGGAGGTTTTGAGCCTGGAAAGACCTATGAGGTGTTTTATCTCGCCGAAGCGCCGCCTGTTGCGGGACTTGGCTACGCGGCGATTCGCGATGCGGTGGCGTGGTTGAAGCGTGATCCGGCCTCGCCCGCGAAGGTGAAGCACGCTTACGCCTTCGGCTCTTCGCAGTGCGGCCGCTTCTTGCGCGACTTCGTCTATCTCGGCTTCAACACCGACGAGCAGGATCGCATGGCGCTCGATGGCATCATGTCGCATGTCGCTGGCGCGGGCCGACTCGTGCTGAATCAGCGCTGGTCTACCCCGCGAGCCATTTCCGGTTACTACACGGCCTCCTATCCGTTTGCCGACACGGCTCAAAAAGACCCGGTCAGTCGTCACAGCGAAGGCATCCTCGCCAATCCACGCGTGAAGCATGCGCCGAAGATTTTTTACACCAACATGGCCGCCGAATACTGGGGTGCGGGGCGTGTCGGTGCGCTCACGCACACCACGCCGGATGGCAAACAAGACATCGTGCTGCCGGAAAACGTGCGCTCGTATTTCTTTGCCAGCACGTCGCATGGCCCCGCGTCCTTCCCACCGACCTCGCAGTTGAAAGGCTCGCCCTTGGCGAATCCGGTGAATGCCAATCCCGCCATCCTCGCGCTGCGTTTGGCGATGCATCGCTGGGTCAGCGAAGGCACCTCACCACCGCCGAGCGTGCATCCCAAGCTTAGCGACGCCACACTCGTGCCGATCAACGACGTGCGCTGGCCCCAAGTGCCTGGTTTGGCCGCACCGAATGCTGTGAAGGCCGGCGGTCGTGTGCGCAATCCACAACTCCCCGATGGCGCAGGCGAAGGCACCGAGCTGCCGCTGCTCGTGCCGCAATGCGATGCCGATGGCAATGACCTCGGCGGCATTCGCGTGCCGGATGTCGCCGTGCCACTCGGCACCGGCACAGGCTGGGTGTTTCGTCCGGCGCAGTTCGGCTCACCGCACGATTTTTACCTGCTGCGTGGTGCCTGGGTGCCCTTTGCGAAAACCAAGGCCGAACGCGAAGCCGTGAATGATCCGCGTCTGTCCCTCGAAGAACGCTACGCCAACAAAGCCGCCTACCTCGACCAGGTGAAAGCCGCCGTGCAAAAGCTTATCGAGCAACGTTTCCTCACCGAGGCCGACCTCGAACCCCAGCTCAAGCAAGCCAGCCAGCGCTGGGATTGGGTCGCCAAGCGCAGCAGTAAGGGAGGAAAGAATGAGCCAGCTCGACGCTCGAAAAAGGCCTTTTCGCATGGATAGAAGCCGCTTTGCGGACGCCTTCATCTTGATTACCCTCTCCAATGACTCGTCTCGCCCTCCTCCTCCTCGCATCGTTGCTCACCACCGCTTCCGCCGCCGATGCTCCACCAGCACCGCCGTCACCGCTCGATTTCATCGACACGAGTTTTGAAAATGCCTCGCCGCTTTGGTATGAGTTCGCAGCGGATGGCACGGTGATGGTGAATCTAAACTACGACCACGAGCGCAATTCACCGAACCGTGCGGCGGGGCATTTTCATTTCCGCATCCAGGCTCCGAAGGGCCGCAAGCTCACGCTGGAATTCAAGAACCTCGACAACGTCTGGAATGGCAAACCGGGGTCCGTGGCGAAAGAAATCCTGCAGGTCGTCACCTCGCTTGATGGCAAGGCGTGGACGCCCGTGCGCACCGAATCCCCGGAGCCGGGTCGTGTCCGTGTGACGCTCGGAATGCCGGCAGAGGCCCTGTTTGTCGCACGGGCCGAGCCTTACCGGCTTTCGGACCTGAATCGCTTCATCAGCGAGATCCAATCGAGTCCGTTGGTGAAGATCGAACCCATCGGCAAAACGGTGCAGGGTCGCGAACTCGAAATCCTCCGCTTGGGCCGTGCAGAGGCACCGAATCGCGTCTTTCTGCGTGCGCGAGCCCATCCGTGGGAGCCTGCGGGAAACTGGGTGGTCGAGGGACTCGTGCGTCGATTGCTGAAAGGCGATGCCGAGGCCGAAAAGTGCCTCGCAAGCTACAGCGTGTGCATCTTGCCCATGGCGAACAAAGACGGCGTCGAGCGCGGCGGCACGCGCTTCAACCTCGGTGGCTGGGATTTGAACCGGAAGTGGGACAAGCCGGCGGACCCGCGATTTGCGCCTGAAAACGCGGCGCTCGAAAGGTGGCTCGCAGGAGAGATCCAGGCCGGTCGCCGTCCTACCCTGGCGCTCGACTTTCACAACGACGGCAGCGGCCTGTTGCATCTCAGCAGGCCCGAAGGTCCCGAGGGTGAGAAGCATCTCGCCCGCATGCTATCCTTCGAAAAATACCTCCGCGAGCACACCTGGTTCGTCGAAGGCTCCACGAAACCCAGCTTTCACAACCCCGGCTCACTGGGCGAAGGCTTCTTCACCCGCTTCGGCATCGACGCCGCCATTTTGGAGTTCAACTGCAACGACATCGCTGGCCTGAAAGAGCCCGCGCTTGGGAAACATTGGGTCACTTTTGGCGAAGGTCTCACGAAGACCTTTGAGGCGTATTTTGAGTCGCTCAAATGAAGGCGTGGAGTGCGTATGAAACCGCCTCATGTTTTCACGCCTCCTTCTCCTCACGCTGATCCCATTCACGCTGCCCTTG
>JBIIUD010000544.1:0-3309 GCA_044340175.1 Verrucomicrobiaceae bacterium | reverse complement strand
ACAATCACCAGCGCCTCCTTATCCGTCTCATCAAACAACGGCAGCCCATCGCAAATGCGCGACATCAAATGGAAACAAGTCGAAGGCCGTGCTGGCAGCTCCTTGATCCGCCGCCGCCACTTCGAGCGCCTACCCATGCCCACATAAGGCCCTGTCAAAGCCCGCACCACCCCCAAAGGGTCAAGCCCCTCCTCCGATTCATCACTCAGCGCCCGCTTCTTCGTCTTCATGCAGCAAGAACATCTGCATATCCGCTCCCTCGTCAATATATTTTATCTGCTACAATAAATGAAGAACTTATCGGATCAGTAAAGTGTGGAATGGACAGGAGTGGACCGTGCTGCTAGCGTGCTGAGGATGGTGAGTTCTCTCTGGTTGGTTTTGCTTGGCCTGGGCACGGTGGTGGCCGGGTTGGTGGTGCTGCGGTTGCATGCTTTTTTGGCGATGATGTTAGCGGCACTCGTCGTGGCGCTGGCGACTCCGAGCGCGGTGCTAGATTCGTTTGCGGTGGGGCAGGTGAGGCTGGGAAAGATGACGGAGGCAGCTGCGGCGAAGTTCTCGGCGACTCAAGCGCCAGATCGGGTGATGGCCGCCTTTGGCGAGACGTGCGGGCAAATGGGGTTGCTGATTGCTATGGCGTCGATCATCGGGCGTTGTCTGTTGGATTCCGGTGGGGCGCTGCGGATTGTGAAAAGTCTGCTCGGCCTGATGGGGCAGGCGCGGGTGCATTTGGCGTTCGTAGTGACGGGTTTTACCTTGGCGATCCCGGTTTATTTTGATGCGGTGTTTTATTTGCTGATGCCCATCGGTAAGGCGATGGCGCGCACGACCGGAAAAGATTATCTGCTGTACGTGCTGACGATTGTCGCTGGGGCGACGATGGCGCACAGTTTGGTGCCACCGACGCCGGGTCCGGCCTTTGCGGCGAAGGAGTTGGGTGTGCCGATGGGGATGATGATGGTGGGGGGATCGATCGTGGGCTTGTTCACGGCGGGGTTTGGTCTGCTGTATGCGCTGTGGGCGAATCGGCGGTTCAAGATCGAACTGCCTCCTGAGGATGCTGTGGCTTTGGGTGAGGCAGGGGTGTTTGAAGGCGGAGCGAATGAACGGGGTGAGGCGGCACTTTTGCCGCCGTTAGGGCTAGCGCTATTGCCGATTGTGATCCCGTTGGTGCTGATCTGTTACGGGTCATTTGCGCCACCGGTGTGGTTTACCAATAGCGGTGTGGCGCTGTCGTTTGGGGCGATTGCATCATTGGTGATGTTGATGCGGTTTCGTCAACCCGGGATGGAGAAGCCTTCGGAGGCGGTGCAGGCGGCGATCATGTCTGGTGCGACGATTTTGGTGATCACAGCGGCGGGCGGGGCCCTGGGGAGTGTTTTGAGGCAGACGGACATCGCAAGTGTGATCCAAACATTGGGTGGGGGTGCGGCGCAAAGTTGGGCGCTGCCGATGGTGTTTGCGATCACCGCTTTGGTGCGCACAGCGCAGGGGTCAGCGACGGTGGCGATGATCACGGCGGCACCGATTGCCAAGGCATTTGCGGAGTCGGGTGATCTGGGTTTTCACCCGTTGTATCTGGCACTGGCGGTTGGGTGTGGCTCGAAACCGGTGCCGTGGCTGAATGACAGCGGGTTTTGGATCATTACGCGCATGACCGGTATGAAAGAGAGCGAGACTCTCAAACTGGTGACGCCGATGATGAGTTTGATGGGGCTTGTGGGACTGCCGATTGTGATGTTGGGGGCCTGGCTTTACCCGATGCGTTAGGTTTTTCTCTTTATCATGTGCGGCATTTTTGGATTCTCTGGGTTTCGGGACGAACGGATATTAGCCCGCATGGCGCGGACGATGCGGCATCGCGGGCCCGATGGGGAAGGGATCTATGAGGCACCGGAGGGTGTGCCGTTTTCGATGGGCATGGTGAGGTTGAGTATCATTGATCTGCACACCGGTTGGCAGCCTGTTTACAATGAGGATCATACGTTGGCAGTCTGCTACAATGGGGAGTGTTACAACTATGTGGAGTTACGCGCGGAGTTGGAAGCGAAGGGTCATCACTTTCGAACGCACACGGATACCGAGTGCCTCGTGCATGGGTATGAGGAGTGGGGAATTGATGGGTTGCTGGCGCGGTTGAACGGGATGTTTGCCTTTTGCCTTTATGATGTGCGGAAGGGCGAGTTTCACCTTGCGCGCGATCGCTGTGGGCAGAAGCCGCTTTATTATCATCACGGTGGCGGGAAGTTTGCGTTTGCAAGCGAGGTGAAGAGTCTGCTCGAGTGTCCACACATCAGTGCGGAGCCGAACCTGGACGCGATCGATGCCTATCTGACGCTGCGCAACGTGCCGGAGCCCGCGACGATGTTTGTTGGCATTCGCAAGCTGCCGGTGGCGCATCGGTTAAGGTATCGGTTGGCGGATGGGGCGTTAGAAATCAAGCGCTACTGGGAAGTGCCGCTGCTGGATGCGCGCACAGCCCGATACAAGACAGAGGAAGAGTACTTTGAGGCATTCGAGAACCTGTTTGATGAATCGGTGCGGCTTTGCATGCGCAGTGATGTGCCGGTGGGGGCCTACCTGAGTGCGGGCGTCGATTCCTCGCTGACGGTGGCAGCGATGACGAAGTACTCATCCGACATTAACACGTATTCGATCGGTTTTGATTCGCCCGTAGATGAGACGCCTGCGGCGCGGGAGACGGCGGCTTTTTTGGGGACGAAACATCATGAAATCGTCTGCAAGCCGGAGGATTTTGATCTTTTGCCCAAGGTTGTGTGGCATATGGATCGGCCTGTGGGGGATGCGTTGATCCTCGCTTTTTACAAGCTGGCGCAGGGGGCGAGTCAGGACTTGAAGGTGGTGTTGGGGGGCGAGGGCGCGGATGAAGCGTTTGCGGGGTATTCGTTTCACAAGGTGATGGGTCAGGTGGAAAAGGTGCGGCGTCTGCTGCCTTTTGCTCCCAAGCTGGGGGCCAAGGTGTTTGAGGTGCTGCCGCATGGTATGTTGAACAAGCTGTTCAGCTTTCCTGCGGATTTAGGGAGCCAGGGGCAGAAGCGGGTGGTGGAGTTTCTGCGTGGCTATAACGGGCGAGATCTGAATCACAATGTGAATGCTTTGCGGACGTTGTGGGGCAGGGATGAGCGGCGGGCGGTGTATTCGCAGGCGTTCAAGCACCGGGCGAACGAGGCGGCGTGGATGAATGTGGAGCAGGAGAAGGACAAGAACGGTCCGTTTTTGGATCGCATGCTGAAGCTGCAGTTTGACGAGTGGTTGCAAGACTGGGCGTTGATTCGGCAGGATAAAAAC
>JBIIUD010000545.1:0-3309 GCA_044340175.1 Verrucomicrobiaceae bacterium | reverse complement strand
TCATCCATCGGCAGCAGACACCAGCCATAGCGCGTGATGCCCGCTTTGTCGCCCAGTGCGGCCCGAAAAACCTGACCCAGCACAATGCCCGTGTCCTCCACCGTGTGGTGAAAGTCCACCTCGATGTCGCCCACAGTTTTAACTTTCAAATCAAACAACCCGTGCTTGGCAAAAAGCGTCAGCATGTGGTCGAAGAAGGGCACCCCGGTATCAATGCTCGATGTTCCAGAACCATCGACGACGAGTTCGATGTCGATGGTCGTTTCCGCGGTTCGGCGGTGAAGGGTGGCTTGGCGGGGTGAGGACATGGGTCATTAAACCCCCATTCAACACTCTCGGCAAATGCCTTGTTCACTCCCTCACCCTCCTCCCATCTGGCGGACTTTTGTGTCAGAATTGGCCGCCGGTGCTTTCTTTCGTGACATCATCCATCAATCGCCCCTAAACTGACCCCATGTCACCGCGCTCTTTTTTTGTATCGATGGGTTTCGTTGCTCTGGCCCTGCTGACGTCTTGCAAACCCACCCCAACCGAGACGGCTCCCGCAAAGCTCAGTTTCACCACAGACATCCGGCCACTCCTGGAAAAACACTGCGTCAACTGCCATCATGACGGGGCTCTCATGGGCGATCTCAAACTGCAAAATCGCGCCACCGCCTTTGCCCCGCGCGCCAAAGGCCCGGTCATCATCCCGGGCGAACCCGAGAACAGCCCTCTGTTCAAAGTCTTGGTGCTTCCCGGTGCCAACCCCAAAGCCATGCCTCCCGAAGGTCACCAGATTCCGGCAGAACAGATCGCGAGCATCAAACGGTGGATCGCCGAAGGAGCCGACTGGCCCGAAGGGCCGGAGGGCACGGTCACTCCCTCCCCCGCTCTTCCTTAGCGCCTGCACCAGAGCACCTTGAGCGCCCTGTCTGGAATTCGCAGGGTGTCACAAGAAAATGGCTTCCCGAGACGTATCTTTGGCGGCATCCTCGCTTGTTGCTAGGAGCCCCCGCCGTCACCTATGAGCCGCCCCGCCATCGCCTTCCTCTTCCTTTTCGCCGTCAATTCCTACGCCGCCGGCAAATTGGACTTCAATCGAGATGTTCGCCCCATCTTGAGCGACAACTGCTTCGCCTGCCATGGCTTCGATGCCAAAAAGCGCAAAGCAGATCTGCGCCTTGATACGCCCGAGGGTGCCTACACCGCCATCGACGGCACCTATCCCATCAAACCCGGCGACGCCCAGGCCAGCACCATCATTCAGCGAGCCCTGTCCACGGATGAGGACGAGGTCATGCCGCCACCGGAGACCCACAAAAAGCTGACCACCGCTCAGATCGACCTGCTCAAGCGCTGGATCAATGAAGGGGCCGAATACAAAAAGCACTGGAGCTTTGAGCCCCCTGTGAAGTCGGCCCTGCCGGTGATTGAAAAACCAAAGGTCGAAGTCCGCAATGGCATCGACGCCTTCATTCAAGATCGCCTGCACAAAGAAGGCCTACCGCCCTCGCCCGAAGCCGGCAAAGAAACGCTGATTCGCCGGGTCACGCTAGATCTCACCGGTCTGCCCCCCACAGTGGAGGAAGTCGATGCCTTTCTGGCCGACACCAGCCCCGACGCCTATGAAAAGCTCGTCACGCGCCTGCTGAAATCCCAACGCTATGGCGAGCACATGGGCCGCTACTGGCTGGACGCCGCGCGGTATGCCGACACTCACGGCCTCCACCTCGACAACGAACGCAGCATGTGGCCCTACCGCGACTGGGTTGTGCGCGCCTTCAATGACAACCTGCCTTTCGATGACTTCACCATCTGGCAACTCGCGGGCGATCTCCTGCCTGAGGCGACCATGGATCAAAAGATCGCCTCCGGCTTCAATCGTTGCAACGTCACCACCAGCGAGGGCGGCAGCATCAATGAGGAGTTCGTCTTCCGCTACGCCGTGGACCGCACCGACACCACCGTCGCCGTCTGGATGGGCCTCACCGCCGGCTGCGCCGTCTGCCACGACCACAAGTTTGATCCCATCACCCAAAAGGAATTTTATCAACTCTACGCCTTCTTCAACAGCGCCGCTGATCCCGCCATGGACGGCAACATCCTGCTCACGCCGCCAACCTTGCGCCTGAGCACGCCGGAACAGACCCAAAAACTTGCCGACTTCGATCAAAAAATCACCGCCACACAGGCAAAGATTCGTGAGGCCATCAAGACTCTGAATTACACCGACCCCGCCACTTTGACCCCACCTCCCCCTGTGCAGAACAGTGAGGTCGTGTGGTTCGAAGACGCGTTCCCCGCCAATGCAGAAGTCGGCGTGGCGGGCGCGGCCACCGAGTATGTCACGCAGGAGACCGGCCCCGTCTTCAGCGGCAAGAAAGCCCTCAAGCGCACCGCCAAGGGTGTCGCCCAAGATTACTTTGCTAAAGGCGGCAGCTTCACCGTGCCACCTAACGGCAAGATCAGCGTTCAAGTCTTCCTCGACGAAAAAAATCCGCCCTCAGCGGTCATGCTCCAGTTTCACACTGCTGGCTGGAATCACCGCGCCGTCTGGGGAGAAGAAGGGGCCATCCCCTTTGGCAAAGTCCGCACGCCTGAGCGCGTCAAAGTCGGGGCCCTGCCCGTGCTCGGCAAATGGGTAAAACTCGAAGTCACGGCTGATAAACTGGGACTCAAACCCGGCGCCAAAATCACCGGTTATGCCTTCACTCAATTCGACGGCACGGTTTACTGGGACCACCTCGCCATGACCTCCCGCGTTGATCCGGCCAAAGACCCTCTTTGGTCCTGGCAGCTCTGGGTGAAAAACAATCAAGGAAAGCGCATCGAAGGCCTGCCCAACGATCTGCAAACATTGGTCCGTGGTAAAAAAGCCGCCGAGTGGCCTGAAAATGATGTCACCCGACTGAAGGAATGGTGGTTCGAAAACCAATATCAGGGTGCACGCCACATCATCGAAGGTCCAGGCGCCGAAAAACTCGCCCTCGAAGCCGCGAAAAAAGCGCTCGAAGACACTATCCCCGCCACCTTCATCATGGCAGATCTGCCAGTGCCTCGCGACAGCTTCATCATGGATCGCGGTCTCTACGACAAACCCACCGAAAAAGTGAGCCGCGCCACGCCCGCCTTTTTCCCACCCCTGCCCGTCAAAGAAAACGCCACCCGGCTGGATCTGGCCAAGTGGTTGGTGAGCCCCGAGAACCCACTCACCGCGCGCGTCGCCGTCAATCGCCTCTGGCAGCAATTCTTTGGTGCTGGACTCGTCAAAACCGCCAACGACTTCGGCTCCCAAGGCACCCCACCCACGCACCCGGAACTGCTAGA
>JBIIUD010000543.1:0-3316 GCA_044340175.1 Verrucomicrobiaceae bacterium | reverse complement strand
AATGCCGCCACTGCTCCAGTGTCCGGTGGTCTGCGCTTGGGAGTCATCAACCACGGTGCCTTTGAGTTGGACACCGGACTTGGTGATGTCCCATTCGAGCACCTGTTTGTCTGCGAGTAGGCGTTCCTTCAATTTGGCATAAGGCACGTCTTGAACTGCGGTTTGATCATCGATGGCAAACACCGCAGCGGTGGCGGCGGATTGGCCGAGGATCATGAAGACCGGTTCCATGCGGATGCTACCATAGGCGATGTGGCTAGCGGACATGGCCACGGGGACGAGCAGGTTGGTGGCCTGCGCTTTTTTGGGCACCAGGGAGCCGTAAGCGATGGCGTAAGGGCCACCGGTGGAGACGCCGATGTCGCCCTCATTCTGCACGAAGCCTTCAGGAGTGATGTAGCGTTGGGTGTTGTGGGAGTCGATGGTGTAGGAGCCCATGCCGATGGAGTCGGGCGTGGGTTTCTTTTTGCGCAGTTCGTTCTCGGTCATCACGAAGGCACCGATCATGCGGCGGGCTTCGCGAATGTAGAGCTGGTGGGACCAGTGGCCGTTGTCAGTGAATTCGTCTTTGGGCAGTCCCCATTGATTGAGTTCCTCACGCACTTCAGCGGGGACACGTGGATCGTTGGCGACAAACCAGAGCAGGCCCTGCTGGTAGCTGCGGTGCTCGGCGACGATTTCTTTTCGCCGTTCGTAGCTGGCCTCGGGGTAGTCGTAGTTGTAGCCGATGTTGTCGAAGGAGAACGGACCGTGGTTGTTGGTGTCGGTTTTCCAGTTGGGAGCGGGGTCAAACTTGTGGAAGAACTCGCGCCAGCCAGCGTCGAAGATGCGCAGGATCAATTCATACTGGCTGGCGTCATAGCCTTCGGGTTTGGGGAAGGGGATGCGGTTTTCGGGGGCTTTGGTGTAGCAAGAACGAAAGCAGTAAGCCTGCACGCGGTGGTCGCCCTCACCCTTGATGCCTGGGTGCTCGGTGCTGATGCGTGCGAGCACGCCGCTTTTGGGGTCGCTCGGGATTTTGTAGGGACTGACTGGGGTTTTCAGCACGCCGAAGTGATGGCCGTGGTGGAGGATCCCCACTTGGACACCATTGTGTTCTTCACCATAAACAGCATTCGCCTCCCGACCGACGTGGTAGTCCACTCCGGCAGCGGCCAGCAAGTCGCCCTCATAGGTGGTGTCGAGAAACATTTTCCCACTGTAGGTCTTGCCATCCAGCGTGGTGATGGAGGTGATGCGGGTGCCGTCTTTTTTGACGCCCTTTTCGCGGTCGAGGTAAGCCTCTCGCACTACTGGGATGTTTAACTCTTTGACCCAGTCGTCATAAATTCGCTCGGCCACATGGGGTTCAAAAACCCAGGCGCACTGCTGGGTGTCATCGATGGCGGAGTGACCTTGACCTTTGTTGCCATACTCCTCGCGTTTCTGCTGACGCCAGGAGGAGTCTTTTTGGTAGTGCTGCCAGGCGCGATGATAGAACTCGCGGGACAGGCCGCCGATGACTTCTTTTTTGCCGGAGTCCGTCCAGCCGAGACCGCCGGAGGTAAGTCCGCCGAGGTGTTTATCAGGGGAGACAATGATGACGGTTTTGCCCATTTGTTTGGCCTGCACCGCAGCGATGACCGCTGCGCTGGTGCCGCCGTAGATGACGATGTCGTGGTCCTCAGCCGCAGCGGGTATGGCAAGGAGGAGGGTGAAAAGAAAGGCTCGCATGGTTGGAATGGGTGGGATTGAACAGTGCATAAGAACTGCCCCGTTGAAAGCAAGGGAAAAGGCGGCTAGGCGGACCTGCGCGTTTGAAGAAAATCGTGAATCGTAGCGGCAAGTGTGTTGGAGATACCGGGGATCGTTGCCAAGTCCTCAATCGAGGCGGCTTTCAGCCGAGTGGTGGAGCCAAAGGCCTTCAGCAGGGCTGCTTTACGGGCCTGGGAGACACCGGGGCAGTCGTCGAGCAGGCTTTCATCCATACGGCGGCGCAGCAGGAGTTGGTGGTAGCCGTTGGCCCAGCGGTGGGCCTCGTCCCGGATGCGTTGCAGCAGTTTCAATGCGCCGCGCTCATGCGAAATGAGCAGGGGTTCGCTGATCTCAGGGCGATAGATCTCCTCGCGCTCTTTGGCCAGGCCGATGATGGGCACCTCGCTCAGACCGAGTCGCTGAAGCTCTGCCATGGCCATGGAAAGCTGGCCTTTGCCGCCGTCCACGATGATGAGGTCGGGCAAGGTCACGAACTTCGAGTTGCGGATTTCGGGTTTCGGCTCAGGGCCATCCTGGAGCCGACGCATGACCTCCACGGGGGATTCGTCGGTGAACTCCGCTTCCTCTCCGAGCACCTTGCGTCCCTCGATCAGGATGCGGGAGAAGCGGCGGCGGATGACTTCGGCCATGGCGATGAAATCATTCTGTCCCGAGGTGGAGCGGATGCGGTAACGTCGGTAGTTGGCATTGTCTGGGACACCGTTTTTGAACCGTACCATGGAAGCAACGCAGTGGGTGGCGCCGATGTTGGCAATGTCGAAGCACTCCATGACCAGGGGTGGCCGGTCCATTTGCAGTTCCTCCTGCAACTCCCGCACGTCCGCCATGGGGTCGATGGTGGAGACCACCTTTGCGCGTGCGCCACGCTCAAAAGAGCGGGTGGGTTCGAGCGTTTTTTTGAGGTCGGCGATCATGTCACGCAGTTCCGCCGCGCGCTCGAAATCCAGCTTTGCGGCGTAGGTCTGCATTTCCTGCTCGAGAGCGGGCAGCAGATCTTTTGATTTGCCGGAAAGGAAATCGCAGGCCTGCTCCAGTCGGTGCAGGTAGTCCTCCCGGGAGATGCGGCCGATGCAGGGGGCGGAACAGTTTTTGATGACGTCGTTGGAGCAGTGTTTGTATTCGTTTTCGCCAGGATTCAAAGGGCGGCACTGGCGCAAGCCAAAGCGCTTGGTGAGCCAGTTCATCGTCGTGCGCAAAGCTCCTGAGTGCGCGAACGGTCCAAAGTAGCGCGCGCCATCGTCTTTTTTCAACCGGGTCAGAGAGAAGCGCGGAAACGGATCGGACAGGTGCAGCCGAATCAGGAGGAAGCGTTTGTCGTCCCGAAAGCTGACGTTGTAGCGTGGACGGAATTCTTTGATGAGCTTGCCCTCCAGCAGCAGGGACTCGGGTTCGTTGCGCACGAGATGGAGGTCGAAGTCCCAGATGCTGTCGATGAGGGCGCGCGTTTTGCGGTCGGCGAGCTGGGAGCGGGCTGGGGTGAAGTAATTGGAGAGTCGCTTGCGCAGATCCCGCGCTTTGCCCACGTAGATCACACGATTCAGTCGATCTCGCATCACATAGA
>JBIIUD010000542.1:0-3322 GCA_044340175.1 Verrucomicrobiaceae bacterium | reverse complement strand
GGCTCGGCATGAAGAACTCCGCTCCGCCTTGCATCAGGTGAAGGACAAAAGGCATCTCCATCTGGTGATCCTGATCGGCACGGATATCCTCCGCAAAGGCAGCTACCTGTGGGCAGTCGGAGAAATTTGTCATGTGGTGGAGCAGGCTTTCCATTGCTCCTTGAGTGATGAGGGCGTCTTTATCGAAGGCTGCATGTCGCGCAAGAAACAAGTCGTTCCGGTGCTGGAAACCGCCTTTGCCGCAAACCCCTGAGCATCGCCCAGGGCTTACGTATCAAATCAAGAACTAAGTATAGTAGCTCTTGTTAATCCCGCAGATTTAAGGAGACCAGCAGATTTCTTTCAAAGGGAATCTGTGGGCCTCCCTGAATCTGCGGGAGACCCCATTGTCTCTCGCCTTGAAACAGATGGAAGGATTTTGGTGCGTAAGCCCTGTGTCCATTCCCAAGATTCCGCCGACAGCCTCGACTCAGCGTTCTTCCTCCCGGAACTGCGTGGGCGTCAGTTTCGTCATCTTTTTGAAGTCTTTGCTGAAGAAATACTGATCCGAGTAGCCAACCTGCCGCGCCACTTCCTTGATGGCGTCGTCAGAGTCCACCAGCCGCCGCTTTGCCTGCTTGATCCGCTCATACCGCAACCAAGCGATGGGACTGGTTCCCACGGATTTGCGAAACTGACGAGTAAAAGAGCTTTCAGGCATGCCCACAGAGGCCGCCAGTTCTCCGACGCGGATCGGTTTGGAATAATACAATCGCATGTACTGCAGGGCCTCCCGAATGGCATCGGGCAGATCCGCCTGAAAGCCCGCAGGATCATTGAGCCGGACCTTAAAGATCAGCGCCATCATTTCCGCCAGGGCCGCATGACACACTGCGGCATCGCTCGGGCGGGTGCCGGTCATGTGATTGAAAATCCGTTCAAAATGCCCCGCCATCTCATGGCCGTCCGCCATTTTGAAGACGGGCTTGCTGGAAATCTGCACCAGCTTTCCCAACCGCTCCAGTTCCCGACCCTCCGTGCGCACCCAATAGACCTCCCAGGGATCCTGCACCACCGCTCCGTAGGCATGTGGGTGGTGGCAGTTCACCCACACGAGGTCCCCCTTCCCCACCTCATGCCGTTTCCCCATCACCTGCACCCAGCCGCGCCCCCCCAAACATAAAATCAGTTCGTGCCCAGGATACGTCTCCCGCTCAATACGGTGAGCGCCCCCCGCCTTAATGTGCCCTGCACGCACCACACAGTGAAAGACCTCCGCCGCCCACTCCGCAGGCGTCGCCCACAGGTTGGTCAAAAACTCGGTTCCCGGAAACACACTACTCATCGCCAATCATAAAACCATCACCGCCAAAAAACGAGCTCAAATCGAAGTCGGTCGCACCAAGCCCCCTTCCACCGCCGTTTCATCCTTCGACCCATCGTGCTTCATTCCATCATCGACAATCCCTTCACCCGCTCCTAATATCCGCTCTTTCACCCGATGACCGCTTCCACGCCACCCCCAGCCGCCTCCGTCCCAGATCTCGCCTCCATCGCTGCCGCCGCCTCTTGGGTGAAGCCCCTTCGATCCGAAATCGGGCGCGTCCTCATCGGCCAAGATCATCTCGTGGACCGTCTCCTCATCGCTCTCCTGACCAATAGCCACGTCCTCCTCGAAGGCGTTCCGGGTTTGGCCAAAACACTCGCCGTGCGCACCCTCGCCTCTTCGATTCAGGCGCGATTCCAACGCATTCAGTTTACACCAGACCTTCTCCCCGCCGATGTCATCGGCACCATGGTCTATCACCCCAAAGACGGAACCTTCACCCCCCGCCTCGGTCCCATTTTCGCCAACCTCGTCCTCGCAGACGAAATCAACCGCGCTCCCGCCAAAGTACAAAGCGCCCTGCTGGAGTCCATGCAGGAACGCCAAGTCACCATTGGCGAGAACTCCTACAAGCTGCCCGACCCTTTCCTCGTCCTGGCCACCCAGAACCCCATCGACCAAGAAGGAACCTACACTCTCCCTGAAGCTCAACTCGACCGCTTCCTGCTCAAGGTCCGTGTCGATTACCCGACGCCCGAAGAGGAACGCCGTGTGCTCGATGCCATGGCCACCTCCGCACCAAAGTTGGATGTCGATCCCGTCATCGACGTCAAAGAAATCGTCGCCAGCCGTCAAGTCGTGAACTCCATCTACATGGACGAAAAGATTCGCGACTACATCGTCGCCCTCATTCACGCCACGCGCCAACCTGGTCCGCTGGCCCCGCACCTCAAGCTGTTGATTCGTTGCGGCGCCTCCCCCCGTGGCACCATCAATCTGGCACTCGCCGCAAAAGCCGCGGCCTTCCTCGAAGGTCGCAACTACGTGACCCCACAAGATGTTAAGGCTCTTGCACCTGATATCCTCCGCCATCGGGTTCTGCTCTCCTACGAAGCCGAAGCCGAAGGCATGACCAGCGATGATGTGGTCCGAACCCTGCTAGACAAACTCCCCGTGCCCTAAGGGAGGTCAGACAGCCGAAAGCCAAGCTGAAGTCTCTTTTCCCATTGTCATCAGCCTCTCGCTTTTCGCCTCATGCAGCCTCTCCTCGGTCTCGTCCTTTTTATCGCGCTCGCCTGGATCCTGTCGCTTGACCGCCGCGCCTTTCCCTGGCGCACGGTTCTATGCGGTCTCGGCCTGCAGTTCCTGCTCGCCTACCTGATCCTATGCACCAGCCCCGGCAAAGCTTTCTTCGCAAGTTTGGACGGCGCGTTTAGCCGCCTGCTGGGTTTCGCCAATGAAGGCACCGCCATGGTCTTCGGCCCCCTCGCCAACACCGAGTTCCTCGCCACCCATTGGGGGAAAGAAAATGCCTTTCTTTTTGCCGTCACCGTCACCGGCACCATCATCTTTGTATCAGCACTGTCATCTGCGCTGTATCACTATGGCATCCTCCAGCAAATCGTGCGCGCCGCAGCCTGGGGCATGGGCAAGATCCTCGGCACCAGCGGCAGTGAAAGCCTCGCCGCAGCGGCCAACATTTTCATGGGTCAAACAGAGGCCCCGCTCGTCATCAACCCCTATCTCCCCACCATGACGCGGAGCGAGCTACTCGCTCTCATGACAGGAGGCATGGCCACCATCGCTGGCGGCGTGTTGGCGGCCTATGTCGCCTTTGGCATCTCTGCAGGTCATCTGCTCACCGCCTCTGTCATCAGCGCTCCCGCTGCTCTCATGATGGCTAAGATCTTATTGCCTGAAAAAGAACTCAGCCCCACTCGCGACGGCGCCAGCGCGCAGATCGAAAAACTGACCGTCAATGGCATTGACGCCCTCTGCCACGGCGCCTCCGACGGC
>JBIIUD010000541.1:0-3325 GCA_044340175.1 Verrucomicrobiaceae bacterium | reverse complement strand
GGCGTGCCATTGCCTTTGTTCCGTTGGATTGGTGATTCGGCCTTGCTAAAACAGGTTCATTTTATCAATCTGAGTACATGCGTCCGCTCCTGATTGCCACCCTTCTTATCTCATCGGTCTCCGCTGAACTGACACTGGAGCAGCAAAAGATCCCCTTGGAAGCACCACCTGCAGGAAGCCAACCGGATGCTGCCAGGATTGTTCTCATTGCTGGTGCACCCAGTAACAAGCCGGGCCAGCACGAGTACTTTGCAGGTTGCGCGCTTCTCCGCCACTGGCTGGAGACCATCCCCGGCACGGCTCCCATCCTCTGCGCGGATGGCTGGCCAAAAGATGAGTCAGTTCTCGATGGCGCCCATGCTGTTCTGCTCTTCATGGACGGCGGCAACAAACTTCCTTTCCTCTCTCCCGAGCGCATAGCGCGGCTGCAAAAGCTCGCCGATGCTGGAGCCGGCCTTGTAGTTCTCCACCAAGGCATCGATTGCCCACCGGACATGGTCGCCACGTTCAAGACTTGGTTTGGTGCCGTTTTCAAGTCAGACATCGGCTGCCGCGGTCATTGGGATGTGGACTTCCCGGCCATTCCAGCCCATGAGACCACCCGTGGACTAGCGCCGTTTTCACTGCCAAAGGATGGCTGGCTCTACAATCTGCATTTTCAAGAAACTGGCGTCACCCCAGTGCTCACCTGCCAGATGCCGGACAGTAGCCGCAAGACAGATCACGCCAAAGCCCGTGCTGGTCGGGAAGAAACGGTCGCCTGGGCCTACCAGCGGCCCGATGGCGGACGCAGTTTTGGGTTCACCGGTTGCGATCTGCATGGCAACTTCGCCGAGCCGAACCAGCGCCGTCTGCTGCTCAATGCGCTGGTATGGACCGCTCGCCTGCCAGTGCCTGAGACGGGAGTGGAGTCCACCGTGACTCCCAAGGAATTGGCCCAGAACTGGGACCGCAAACTCTTCAAAGCCAAAGCCAAAACCAAAGCCAAAACCGCACCCGAAGCCAAGTGAGGCTGAAGAATGCTCGGCGTCAGGCCAGCAACTCCTTGACCACGGAGCAGTCGTTGACGCCTGTGAGTCGGTAGTCCAGGCCTGCATACTTATAGGTGAAGCGTTCGTGATCAAAGCCGATCAAGCGCATCAAGGTCGCATGCAGATCATGAACGTGCACTTTGTTTTCGATGGCTTGGAAACCGAATTCGTCGGTGGCTCCGTGGGTGTAACCGCCGCGTGCGCCGCCACCTGCCAGCCACATGGTGAAGCCATAGTGGTTGTGGTCGCGACCACGCTGCTTACCGGCATTTGAACCGGGTGTTGGCAGTTCCACCGCAGGTGTGCGGCCAAATTCGCCTCCCCACATGATGAGTGTGTCATCAAACATACCGCGCATCTTCAGATCAGCCATGAAGGCTGCAATCGCAGGGTCCACATCCTTGGCCAGCCTTTGGTGATCCAGGATTTCATCATGGCTATCCCAAGGTTGACCGGCACCGGTCCAGAGTTGGATGAAGCGCACCCCGCGCTCAAGCAGTCGGCGGGCAATCAGTGTTTGCCTCCCAAAATCATTCTCTCCATAGGCTTTGCGCACCGATTCAGGCTCCTTTTCGATGTCAAAGGCATCGCTGGCCTCCATCTGCATCCGGTAGCCCAGCTCATAACTTTGAATTCGCGCATCGAGCTGCTGGTCCATGTCCCGCTGCTTGAGGTGGCGTTCGTTCAGTTCATACAGCAGGTCGAGCTGACGACGCTGTTGTTTCATGTCGAGCGATGAGTTCTTGATGAACTCGACCAGTTTCTCGACCGTCGTATCCTTGGTGTCGATGTACGTGCCTTGGTAAATGCTGGGCAAAAAGGCGGACTGCCAGTTCTTTGTCCGCCGTGTCGGCATACCCTTCGGACACATCGAGATGTAGCCTGGCAGGTTTTCATTTTCTGAACCCAAACCATAAGTGATCCATGACCCCAGACTGGGCCGGTGCAGACGGCTTTCACCACAATTCATCAAGCCCAGAGAGGGTTCATGGTTGGGCACATCGGCGTGCATGGAGCGGATCACGCAGAGATCATCAGCAAAGTGCGCGGTGTGCGCAAACAACTCGCTCACCTCAAGACCGCACTCACCGTATTTTTGGAAAGCGAACGGCGACTTGAGGCCCGCGCCGGTTGGACGCTCCGTTTTGAGCACATTCGGCAGTGTTTTGCCGTCATAGCGTGTCAGCGCCGGCTTGGGATCAAAGGTATCCACCTGGGATGGCCCGCCATTCATGAAGAAATGAATGACGCGTTTGGCTTTGGGTTCGAAGTGCGGCTTTTTCGGTGCAAACGGATTGCTGGCGTTGATGGCACTTGCAGCTTCGGCATCGGCTCCCGTCATGCCTCCGAAAGCCAGTGCCCCCAGTCCCATGCCCGTGCGTTGCAGCATCTGGCGGCGGGTCAAAAAGGCGTGCTCGAGATTAGGACGATGATGATTCATAGCGGTCAATAAAAAGAGATTTCAAAATGGGTCAGGCAGCGGTGATTCCGACGGCAGCATGCTCTCAATCATAGAACTGAAACTCATTGGACATCATCAGCACCTGGGCCAACTGCGCCAGAGGCGACTGCGGTTTGGTGCGATTCAATGGCCAGCCATCCGCCCCACAGAAATCCTGTTTGGCATCGGTCACTCGGTGATCCCCTTCAAAAACAGTGAGCTTCCATTCGAAGCTATCCGAGTTGGTATCCCCCTCGCTGCCGACGGCGAAGGTCAACATCTCCCCGGCCTGAACCTCAAGAGCTCCGACGCTCACGGTCTCCGTTTTACCGGGGCCAACCAGAACGTCCTTAACGGCACCCGTGCGACTGCTCAGCACGAACGCACGCACACCGTTGCCTTTGTCACTCGGCTTTTTCAACTGCCCGACGAGACGCACCGTCATGTCCTTCGGAGCAATCCAGCGGGCTGCCGGAGCGGTGGCACCCTTGCCAGCATGGCCCGACTGCGGGGTCAAGAAAGCGTAGGACCATTTGGGGTCAGGAATCTTGCCCGTGTGCGACCAGCGGTTGTCCTTCGGATCACGCACGGCGAACTTCAGGAACTCACCCACTTGCCATGAACCATCTGCCGCACGGCTGACTTCCTGAGTGCCGTAGGTCCAGGAGAAAGGCACCTCTTTTTGCAGCCCCTCGGCATCGGCAAAGAAGCGCTGAGCCATCTCCACCTCATCGGCACTGGGCTGGCGGAGCAGCACGCGCTCATAGAGAGACGTCACCGCCTGCGCGTCTGGCGTGCTCCCTACCTTTGGAGCCTTGGCCGCTAGGGACTCCGCCTGAGCCTTCATGAAAGG
>JBIIUD010000540.1:0-3333 GCA_044340175.1 Verrucomicrobiaceae bacterium | reverse complement strand
CACCACTCACTACTCACTACTCACTACTCACTACTCACTACTCACTACTCACTACTCACTACTCACTGATTACTGATTACTGATCACTGATTCACTCTTCCCTCCCGGCCCATGCCCACCCTCACCGTCAAACGCCTCCAAAACGTCCCCGCCGAGATCACCGTACCCGGTGACAAAAGCATCTCCCACCGCTCAGCCATGTTCGCCGGCCTCGCCGACGGCACCACCGTCATCGACGGCTTCCTGGCCAGTGAAGACTGTCTTTGCACACTACACGCCATGGAAGCCCTCGGCGCCACCGTCCAACCCCTGCATGAAGAGCCCGGTATGGGTCTTGTTAAAATGGCGGTCACCGGCACCGCAGGCCGCTTGCAAGCTCCCGCGTCTCCTGTCGATTGTGGCAACTCCGGCACCACCATGCGCCTGCTCTCCGGCATCCTCGCCGGGCAGCCCTTCACCACCACCCTGTTTGGCGACGCCTCCCTTTCGAAGCGTCCCATGAAACGCATCGCCGATCCCCTCAGCCTGATGGGCGCGCACATCACCGGTCAGGGAGAAAAAATCTGCGCCCCCATCACCATTGCCGGTGGCTCCCTGAATCCCATCGAGTACACCTTACCCGTCGCCAGTGCCCAGGTGAAAAGCGCCGTGCTTCTGGCCGGTCTTTTTGCCCCCGGCACCACCACCGTCATCGAGCCCGTCGCCACCCGCAATCACACGGAACGCATCATGTCCCACTTCGGCATCGACTGGCAGCGTGAGGGCACCCGCATCTCCGTCAAAGGCGGCCAGATCCCGAAAGCCGCCGATATCCTTGTCCCTGGCGACATCTCCAGCGCGGCCTTTTGGCTCGTCGCCATTGCCGCCCAGCCCGGAGCCACCCTCCGCCTGAACAACGTCGGACTCAACACCACCCGCACCGGCATCCTCGATGTCCTTCTGCGCATGGGCGCCCGCATCACCCGCAGTGACGTCCGCGAGCACGGCGAACCTTGCGGCACCGTCACCATTGAGGGCAGCCCACTCCAGGGAACCACCATCGGCGGCTCAGAAATCCCCAACGTCATCGACGAACTCCCCATCCTGGCCGTAGCCGGTGCCCTCGCCCAGGGCACCACCACCATACGCGATGCCGCTGAACTGCGTGTCAAAGAAACCGACCGTATCGCCGCCGTCGCCGCCAACCTGCGCCTCATGGGCGTTACCGTCACCGAGTTCGACGATGGCATGGAAATCACCGGCGGCGCCCAACTCCACGGCGCCACCATCCCCACCTTCCATGATCACCGCATCGCCATGGCCTTTGCCATCGCCGGCCTCTTTGCCGAGGGTGAAACCCTCATCGAAGGCGCCGAATGCATCCGCACCTCTTATCCTAACTTTGAGCAGCACCTCGCCCAATTTCAGTGACCGTGAACTCCTCCCCAGTCATCACCATTGACGGCCCTGCTGCCTCCGGCAAAAGCAGCGTCGCCCGCCTCGTCGCCGCCCGCCTCGGCTACACCTATGTCAACACGGGCAACATGTACCGCGCCATGACCTGGGCCGTTTTGGACGCCGGCATCGACCCCGCCACCGACCCCACCGCCGTCGCCACCTACAGCACCCGCGCCGCCATCGACTGCCCCGTTCAGGACGGACAAACCACGCTCACCATCGCCGGACATCGCCTCACCGACGAGGAACTCAACAGCGACCCCGTCAACCGCGCTGTCTCCCATGTCGCCGCGGTCTTGGAAGTGCGTAACGCCCTCGTCGCCGCCCAGCGCGCCCTGCGCAGCCTCGGCCCGCTCGTCATGGAGGGCCGGGACATCGGCTCCGTCGTCTTCCCAGACAGCCCCTTCAAATACTACATCGACGCCAGCGAAGAAGTCCGCTCCGCCCGCCGCCGCGCCCAAGGCCATGCCGACCAAGTCGCCGAGCGCGACCGCTTGGACTCCACCCGCAAAGCCTCCCCCCTCATCATCCCAGAAGGAGCCACCGTCATCGACAACTCCCACCTCACCCTCGACCAAGCCGTCGAATCCGTCCTCACCTCCCTAGAAACCAAGGGCCTCCCCACCCCCTAATTGTCCTCGTCCTCGTCCTCGCCCTCGTCCTCTCTCCCATCTCCCATCACCGGCGGCAACGCCGCTCCCCCCCCCAATGAATCTCAGTTACGCCATCGGCAAACAACTCTTCAGCGAGCTCGCCCATGGCCTGTTTGACTTCCGCATCGTCAACGAATCCGGTCTTCACTTTGACGGCCCCGCCCTCATCTGCAGCAATCACGCTTCCTTCCTGGATCCGCCCTTCATCGGTCAGGCCTTCCCAGACGCCATCCACTTCTTTGCCCGCAAAACCCTATTCAACAATCCCCTGGTTGGCAAAGTCCTGCGCAGTTGGCAGTCCATTCCAATTGATCGCGACAAACCGGATCCCTCCAGCCTGAAGACCACCATCCGACTGCTGAAGAGCGGCGGTCGTGTCCTCATGTTCCCTGAAGGCACCCGCACCTTTGACGGCAACCTTCTCCCCGCCGAGCCTGGTGTCGGCCTCTTCATTGCCAAAGCCGCCGCCCCCGTCCTGCCCGTCCGCATCCACGGCACCTTCGAGGCCCTGTCCCGGAATCACAAATTCCCCCGCCCCACCAGCATCACCCTCGTCGTCGGCGACCTCTACAAGCCCGACCTTGCCACCCTCTCTCACCTCCCCGCCAAAGACCTCTACAAGCACCTCGCCGACGAAGTCATGGCCCGCATCGCCGCCCTGCCCCTGCCTGTCAATTAGGCCCGTTCGCTCACCTCTGTGCCCCCCGTGCTCTCTGTGGCAAAACGATCCTATTCAACCACAGAGGACACAGAGGACACAGAGGTCAGACAATCCGTAGGCGCGTTTGCAAAAACGCGGGCAGGGTTTACTCCGCAGTCCTCACCACCCACCGATTCACTTGCAGCGTTAAAGCAGTCCAAGGCGCGCGGAATGCCGATTCCGCAGCAGCGCACCGAAGCCTGAGATCGTCAGCTTCCAGACTTTTGCAATGACTCGACTGGTCGTTCGGTTTCCTCAGAAAAGGGATTGCGAGCGGCAGGTAACAAAGGTAGCCGCCGTAATCAGACACGATTACCGTATGCCGTTAGCAGAGCGCCACTTGAGAGTGCGGGCTTGGCCGAGTTTATCGCAGCGCCTGCATCCAGGTAGTCCGAATGGCTTCGCGTTGAAATTCCAACCCACTGTCTCACTCCGCGATCGGCACCTCAAAATACTCCAGCGCCCACTCGCGCATGTAGCGGACGCGGTTCGGCTTCAGGTGGTAAATGATCAGCTCTGGATTGTCCGGGGTGCGCAGGTAGG
>JBIIUD010000539.1:0-3339 GCA_044340175.1 Verrucomicrobiaceae bacterium | reverse complement strand
ACAGAGCGCCTGCTGACAGAGCGCCGCCACCGTTTCGTCATTCAGGATGCGGCCATCGGCAGCCACCAACCCATCATGCCCATCCGCATTGTACGGATCGAGGGCGATGTCTGTCAGCACCGCCAGACCGGGACAGGCTGCTTTCAAAGCACGCACCGCACGCGGGATCAGCCCTTCAGGATTCCATGCCTCTTCGGCAGCACTGGTCTTGAGTTCGTCCGGCACTTTGGGAAACAAAACCACCGCTGGCACTCCCAGCGCGTGCGCCTCGGATGCCTCCTTGACCAGACCTCCCAGACTCCAGCGTGTGCAGCCGGGCATGGAGGTGATTGGCGTATCCTCTTCGCCCTCCTGCAAAAACAGCGGGTAAATTAGATCTCCAACCGTCAAGACCGTCTCCCGCACCAGCGAGCGGACGGATTCTGTGCGGCGATTTCGACGAGGGCGAGCGGTCAATTCCATGAACCAGCATGAAGCAGAACCGACCTGCCTGCAAGCCTCACCCCACTCAGCCGCCCTCTCCCGCACGCTGGATCCGGGCGGGCACCTCATTGATCGAATAACCGGCCGCCCGCAGGGCATCCCAGACCTTCACCAAGACTCCCAAAGCCGCATCCGTGTCCGCCTCCAGCTCCAATTTGGCTCCAGGCCGGGACGCCTTCAACGCCTTCAGCGCCTCCTCCAACTTCCCCTCCACCACCAGTTGCCCATCCAAAAGAATGTCTTTGTCTTTGGTGATGGTGATCGATGTCCGCGTCTCCTGCGCTGAGGCTGCGGCGCCCATGCCCTTTGACTCGGGCAGCGCGATTTTCATGTGCGTCTTGTTCCGCCGGAACGTGGTCGTGGCGATGAAAAAGATGAGCAAAATGACCAGGATGTCGATCAGCGAAACGATCGGGATCGCTGGCACGGGACGTCTGGGGCGGCGCAGATCCATGGTAAGTCAGGCTCAGGCTTCCGGCGCGCGGCGCACCTCAAAGTGGGTGAAAAAGTCATGGATCGTTTTGTCCAGCAGCGCCCCCATCCGCACCGCATACCCATCCAGACGACGGGAGAAAAACGTGTGCGCCATCACGGAGGGCACCGCCACAAACAATCCAGCGATGGTGCAGCGCAGCGCCACACCGATTTCCGCCGCCACAGCCGCGGTGTCCGGTCCGGCATCGCCCTCGCCACCAAAGGCCGCAAACATACCCACCAACGCCGCGGTTGTCCCCATCAGCCCTAGCAGAGGGGCCACCGTGACCATCATCTCCAACAGAGAGAGCCCCGTTTCAAGTTCGTGCAGTTCCTCCTTGGCCCGCGCCGAGCACGCCTGCGCGCATTCCTCCCGGCTCGCATAGTCCCCGCTCACCGCCAAAATGCCGACCCGCGCCAACGGTGAGTCATGCTTGGCCAAAAACTGTTGCAGCGGGCGGATGTCACCTTTTTCAGCAAAATCAGGCACCGCCTGCAGCCGCGCCACCACCTCCTCTGGAATCACGCGTCGCCTTTGCAAGCGCAGTGCCGCCAATACCACGGTGGCGAGCACGGCGATTGAACAGAGCACGATCAACAGCATCACGTAACCACCGGTGGCCAGGAATCCCATCAAACCACCCTCACCTGCCTGCGCGAGCGGCAGACTCTTCATTGCATCAATAGATAAGAACATCATACTCAACTTCCAAACGCTGTCGGTCTAGCAAAGGCAGCAAATCCTGCGGGATAGGAGGTATCTCTGCTTCCATGATCGCCCGCAAGGTGAATTCCAGCATTCGCGTGTCCGCCTTCGATTTATCGCCTAGCACATCCAGGATCCGCACCTTGCCGTCCGCCTCCACAAAGAAGCGCAGTTGCAGACTGCCAAACGTCACCGCATCCGCATTCCGCCGCCGCAGGGTGTGCCACTTTTTCTCCACCGCGCTGGTCACCCGTCGCATGTAACGCCCCACCGGTGTCTCAGCTGCATTGACAGCAGCTTCACCGCGATTGGAGATGGTTCCTTTCACCTTGCTGGTGCGTGTGAAAGGGGAAAAGGCCGTGTCATCCTGCGGACCCGCCGTGCGCTTGACCGGGTCTGGCATAGCAGGAACCGGCGCATCCGGCTGCCGCATTTGAGGCGCCTGCGGTTGCGGTGGTGACGGTGGATTGTCTGGCGCCGTACGCATCTCCGGGACAGGGGCCGTCTTGGGCTCGAGCAGGGTTGGCGATTCGACCTTGGGCTGCGCTTTTGGCTCCAGAGAAAGCCGGGCCGCCGCACCTTCGTCCTGCTCACGCATCATCGCTTCCAGAGGAGTCACGGGCACCGCCTTAGCCACCGTGACCGGCGTGGAAGCTTCTGGAGGAGGTGGTGCGGGCGGCGTTGCTGGGGGAGGCGTCGGTGGGGTCGGCGGCGTTGATGCGGTTACGGGTGGGGTCGGTGCTCTTTTGTTGGAGGGAACCGGGGTCGCACCATCCTCTTTGATCTGACCGTCTTTGAAATCGCGATTGGCCATTTCATTGCGCTCAAAATCGATCCCGTCCTGAGTTGGGCGATTCATCTTTCCCTCGGGATCTGCGGGCAACTCACTGGCAGCCACCGTGTTCCGGTCGGAAACAAAGTCGGCTTTTTTGGGGGCTTCCATCACCCCCGCATTCTGGGTGGTTCGAATGTAGGGCTGCACTTCCGGTGGCTTCACTGGCGGCGGCACAGGCACCGGCTCCGGCAGTATTTGCTCCGGATACAGCAAGGTCACTTCTTCAGCGGGCTTCTCCTTCTTGGCTTCAGCCAACTGCTGAGACACCACCGCCGCCATCTCCCAAACCAACCACACCAACAACAGCGCATGCGCCACCAGTGAGACACCAATGGCGATCTCCACATCCCGATTTCTGGCGCGCGCGGAAGTCAAACAGCGCACAGTTCACCCAGCCCGACGGGGAATCAACGGCCAAAATCACGGATCCACCTGCACCGTCCCGCGCACATCGGCAAAAAAGATCGGCTGCTCCGAGTAAGGCGTGCCCCACAGTCCACATTTGCCTGAGCCCTTCATGTTTGACTCGTCTTTGTGAGTGATGAGTGGGGTCGCGGGTTCACTTCCTTCCGCCCAAGCTGAAGCGCTCACGGACCAGGGGCCGGTTTCCCCTGCCTTTTTGACCTCCAATTTCAGCGTCACCCAAGTATCCGTCGTCCACACAAACGGTGCCACCGCCACCACCGCGTCCGACTTCACCAGTTCCACCTGCTTTTTGGGCGCATTCACCATCAAGCGATACCCACTCATCCCATGCACGCTCACCCCAAAACGAGGAAAGCTGCGGGCCTTTTTCGTGGCAAACACCCGTGCCGAAATGCTCGCACTGCCTTTGGCAGCG
>JBIIUD010000537.1:0-3342 GCA_044340175.1 Verrucomicrobiaceae bacterium | reverse complement strand
CATGATGGAGAAAAACATCGAGAGCCTCGCACGCATGATGGCGCTGTTTCGTCAGGCGGGCATTGCACCCGCTGACTACAGCAAAGTCGTTAATGCCTTCGACCTCGCTTACAGCAGCGCAGAGACTTATCGCACCACGCACATCGAGAAAGTCTTCGGTCCGATGGACCAGATGGAGGAGCCTTTATTCTTCCTCATCCTCTCCAGCATGAGCAAAAACCTCGGTGAACGCTGGCGCAAAATGGATTTGCAAGCCGCGAGCATGACACAACGAGATGAACAGCAGACGCTCGACCTTGTGCGCGAAGGTTATGACACCGCATTGAAGCTCATCAATGGCTGGATCGCAGGCCATGGCGACAGCCCGCGCGCGCTCACCCTCGCAGGCACGTTGCTCGTCGAGTGGGGCGATTTCGAATACTTCCAGGAACTCGTCGCCAGTGACAGCAAGATGCGCCTGCTAGGCTACAAGGAAAAGAATCTGCAAGCCCAGGACTACTTCAATCGCGGAGCCGTCGCGTATGGCAAACAGGTCGCCACTCTCGCGCCGGATGACTACAACGTCGATGCCTACCTCGGCTGGTTCAACGGACTGCTCGGCATCAGCTCGAACGGTCAGATCAATCTTAGCAAAGCCATGAACCGTGCCGCACTAACGCGCATTCGCGAGCATCTCATCGCTCTGCCGGGCAAAGCATCGAAGGCACACATCAGCCTATTTGCCAAGATCGTGAACGACCGCCTCGCCGATGAAAAAGACCCGTTGCACGAGGATTTGAAATACCGTTATCTCGCCAGCTCGCTCGTCATCACCAAGGACGATCCCTTCACGCTCGGTGCGCAAAAACAGGTCGCTTATCTCGATGAACTGCTCAGCGAAGTGCGGCTGCAAACCCGCGTTGATGGTCCGAACACCGTCGGTCGTGATCAAGACTTCGGCATCATTGTCAGCATCGTCCACACCGAGGCCATGGGGCGCGCGGCGCACTTCGGCCAATACCTCACCAACGACGCCACCGCCGGACTCGTAAAACAGCAGAAAAAGCCATCGCCTCTTGTGAAAAAGATGCGTGCCGCCCAAGGCCCGCGCGATGAACTGGAGCTCAACATCACCGAAGCGCTCGCGCCCTTCTTCGACATCCAGAGCATCACCTTCGCCACGCCTGAAGTGAAACCGAGACCCACCGCGCAACAGGGTTGGGATGAAACCATCCTCGCCTACCTGCATGTCCGTGCCAAGGACGCCAGCGTGGATAAAATCCCACCTGTGCAGCTGGAGCTGAAGTTTGTCGATCTCAGTGGCCCGATCACCATTCCCGCCGAGTCCGCCGAGACCGTCATCAAGGTCGCCACCGACAAGGCCGATGCGCGGCCCGCTAGCAACATCGAGATCACCCAAACGCTGGACAATCGCCAGCTCAACATCAACGGCTCCCTCACGCTCGAAGTGAAAGCCACCGCCAGTGGTCTTGTGCCTGAATTAGAGCAACTGCTCGACTTGAAGTCCGCCAACACCGTCGCGATCAAAAACATCAACCCGAATGAAGGCCTGCAAATCACCGAACTCAACACCTGGGCTGATCAAGTCGCACCGAAGTCCGAGCGCGTCTGGACGATCTCCCTTGATGGCGACCAAGTTCGTGCTTCCGACACGCCGATCACGTTCAAGTTTCCCCTGCCCCGTGCGAGTGACGCTACGGTCACCTACAGCAGCTACACCGACATGAACCTGACAAGACTCAGCGAGCCTACGGCGACCATCGGACGCGAAATGACCGCCCAAGAAGTCGCCATCGTCGCCACCAAGAGCCCCTATCTCTGGCCCGCGATCATCAGCGGTGCGCTGCTTATGTTAGTCGCGATCCTTTGGCGCGTCCTGCGTGGTAAAGCCAAAAGCGAGCGCCCCGTGCGTGCTCGCGATGTGTTCACCATGCCCAAAGAAGTCGATGGCTTCGCCGTCGTCGCCTTGCTGCGTCGCCTGTGCTCAAGCCCACTCGTCAAACTCAAGGAAACCCAACAAAGTGACCTGCAGGCCGACCTCAAACGCGTCGAGGCTGCCTGCTTTGGAGCCAGTGAAGGCGCGATGTCTGAAAACGACCTGCGCGCTATCGCAACGAAGTGGCTGCGCAGTGCCACCTAATCTCCTTTCCACCCTTCTCAATTCATGTCCCCTACCCCCAGTCCCCAGAGTCCACAGCAGTTTGTTGCCGGAGTTCGTGAGCGTGTCGCGAAGATCGTTGTCGGTCAGGATGTCGTCGTTGAGCGCGTGATGATCGCGCTGCTCACAGGCGGTCATTTGCTGCTGCAAGGCCTCCCCGGTCTCGCGAAGACACTGCTCGTCAACACCATCGCCAAAGCCATCAACCTCGACTTCAAGCGCATCCAGTTCACCATCGACATGCTGCCGTCCGACATCATCGGATCAGAGATCATCGAGCAAAAAAGCGGCGAGTTCCGCATCCATCGTGGACCGGTTTTCACCAACCTCCTGCTGGCAGATGAGATCAACCGAGCCGCACCCAAGGTGCAAGGTGCGATGCTCGAAGCGATGCAGGAACGCAAGGTCACCATCGGCGGGCAGAACCTCAAGCTGCCCACACCCTTCCTTGTCATCGCCACCCAGAATCCCGTAGAGCAATCTGGCACCTTCGAACTACCGGAGGCGCAGCTCGACCGCTTCATGCTGCTGCATCGTCTTGGCTATCCCTCGCGCGACGAAGAACAACTGATCCTGCAACGCCAGCTCGGCATGGGTCTGCGCAAAGAAGACGGCGGTGCCGTGCCGCGCTCCGCCTTCGACATGATCGAAGATGCGCCTGGAGCATCCGTTGCCGATCTTGTCACCTCCATGGAAGCCGTGCAGGCCGTGCATGTGAGCGAGGTTTTTGTGAAGCACTGCGTCGAACTCGTGCGCCGCACCCGCGACCATCCGCTACTCGACTTCGGATGCAGCCCGCGCGCCGGCTTGGCACTGATCAACTCCGCCCGTGCCCGCGCCATCATGCATGACCGCGACTACGTCACACCCGAGGATCTTTTTGATCTCGCCGAAGATGTTATCCTGCACCGCATCCGCGTCAGCTACGAAGCCTCCGCCGCAGGGCATACAGGCAAACAAGTGCTGGAAGGCATCCTCGCTGGATTGGGCTGAATACCATCATCATGAAAGGCCAAGTCCAGCTCAATCCCGATCCTGTCGATGCCCGGCAGTTTGAGGTCACGGTCAAGCAACTGGCCAACAGCCTCAACTTCGGTCAAGAGGAATCCGTTTTCCATGGCGGCGGATTGGAGTATGCGCAGTCACGGCTCTATGTGGCGGGTGATCCGGTGAAGTTCATTGAC
>JBIIUD010000538.1:0-3342 GCA_044340175.1 Verrucomicrobiaceae bacterium | reverse complement strand
AACCAAAAAGCCGCTCCCCGAAAAAGCCCCGGGCGCCCAGTAGGCGCACTTGCAAAAGTGCGTCATTCCCTGGATCGCCCCCAAAATCCCCTCCTTGCTCTCAAATATCACCCCGCACCGCTCCATCCCGCCGATTCCCCCACTCCATCAAGGCCCCCCGTTCTTCTTCCATGCAATGACGAGCCCCTCCGTTCTCGCGACCACCTCCTCCACCTGATCCCGTGGAATCTCAACCCACTCGCGCCACCCCAACGGCCCCCGAATCTTCTCCTCTGCCATTTCCAAGAACTTCGCCGGCCGAGTTTTCGCCCATCGATCGTAAATTAGCGCCCCACAGACCAATCCGAGCATGAATAAAAATTTCCAGGTCAGACCTTGGAGTATTAGATCTCCCAGGAATCCGATCCCAAGCCAAATATGAATGGCCGCCTGCATTTTGCGATTCCGCGAGGTCGTCCTCGCAACCTTGAGCATCTCAAATTTCCGCACCTCATTCATTTCCCCGCATCCAACCAAAAAAGAAGCGGGCCCGCAAGCCCGCTCCCCATTCAGAATCCTGTTAATCCCAAAAAAATCCTGTCAATCCTGTCAAAAATCACCCCGCATACCCCTCACCCACCGCCTTCCAGTTCACCACATTCCACCACGCCGCGATGTAATCCGGCCGCTTGTTCATGTACTTCAAATAGTAAGCGTGCTCCCAAACATCCAGCCCCAGCAACGGCTTCCCAAGGTCACTGTCCGGCACCACCCCCTTCATCAGCGGATTGTCCTGATTCGGCGTCGAGACCACCGCCAGCTTGCCATCCGCCTTCTGAATCAACCACGCCCAACCCGACCCAAACCGCTTCGTTCCCGCCTCTCCAAAGGCCTTCTTGAAATCCTCGATGCTGCCAAACGTGGACTGAATCGCCGCCGCCAGCTTGCCCTCAGGACCCGCAGGACCGCTGCCCGCCGGTGCCATCCAGTTCCAGAACCAGGCGTGGTTCACGTGCCCACCCGCATTGTTGCGCACCGCCATCCGCGCCGCCTCCGGCACCGCACCCAAATCGGACACCAACGCAACCGCATCCGTCTGAGAGATCGATGCGCCTTCCAGCGCCAGCTTCAGGTTGTTGATGTACGCCTGGTGGTGTTTGCCATGGTGAATGCCCATCGTTACCGCATCAATGTGCGGCTCCAGCGCCTCAGGCGCATAAGGCAAAGCGGGCAACTCCAAACCCAAAGCCGCAGCTTCAGACCGGGTAGGTGAGAGAACGGAACCCGCCATAGCGGCTCCGGTGACAGCAACAAAAGAGCGACGATTCATAGCAATATTCTAGGGTATCAGGTGGGTTTTCGAACGACAAACGTGCAACGACGCCGGAATGACTCTACGTTCACCAAAGTAAACGCAACCCCTCACTTTTTCATGCAGCCCGTCTTTGCGCCAGCCAATTACTTCCGCCATTTGGAAAAAAACGAAATCTTCCCTGACGCTACCCGCCCCCTGGAAATTGATCTCGGTTGTGGCGATGGTACCTTCACGGCGGCCATCGCTACTGCCCACCCCGAGCGCGACTTCCTCGCGGTCGAGCGGCTCAAAGGCCGTGTCGAAAAAACCGCACGCAAAGTCATCGCCGCCAAGCGCCCCAATGCCAAGGTCCTACGCCTCGAAAGCGCCTACACCGTCGCTTGGCTTCTGCCCACCGCTGGCGTCGCCCGCCTCCACCTGCTCTGCCCCGATCCCTGGCCCAAGAAACGCCATCACAAAAACCGCCTCATCAACAGCGAGGAATTCCTCTCCGGTCTCGAACGCATCCTCACACCCGGCACCGGCGAGTTCCTGCTCAAGTCCGATCACGAAGAATACTTCCAAAACGCCCTCGAAAACTTCGCCACCCGCGCCACCTTCGAACGCCTCCCCTGGCTCCCCGACGCCTTCCCTTACCCTCAGACCGACTTCGAAAAACACTGGCTCTCCCAAGGCAAATCCATCCACCAAGCCCGCTGGCGCCGGGTGGCAGAGTAATCCGTTGGGCAGTGATCCGTATTCAGACAGAATCCACCCCTCACTGACCTACTGATTACTGATTACTGATTACTGATTACTGGTCACCAATCACCTCCCCCCATGTCCCCTCCCGACCTCTTCATCACCCTGATTCCAGCGATCGCCACCCTGGCGTTCTGCGCCGGGGTGCTGCGTGCCGCCACCACCATGGCACCACCTGCGTGGTCCTACTGGTTGCCTGTCGTCTTCGCCGCCACTTGCCTATTCCTGCCCATCCGCTATGGGCCCGGCTTCATCCCTGACGACACCACCCTCTACGGCTCCCCACGCGCCTTCGTGCTCGACCTCCTCCTCCAAGGCTCCTTCACCGCCGTCGCCGTCGGCCTCAGCCTGCGCGCCCTCCGTGTTAGTGACAAATCCGCCAAACTCGCCTGGCTTCTCCTCATCCTCTCCGTCGCCATTTGCTTCTTCATTCTCTCTTTCGAGACCCTGCAAATCCTCGAAGCCCGCAACGCCCCCGATTCCATCCAATACTGAACCACGTCTCACCCCACCTTCCTGCCCAACCGCAAGTCCACCCACACCGCCAGCACCAGCACCGCCCCGCGTACCATCAGTTTCATCTCCGGCGGCACTGAAAGCAGCGTCATCCCGTTCAGCAGCGTGGCCATGATCAGCGCGCCAAACAGCACCCCTGTCACGCTGCCGCGCCCACCCCGCAGACTCACCCCGCCGATCACACAGGCGGCGATGGCATCCAGTTCCATCAGTTCTCCCACCGTCGTCGTCGATGACCCCACATAAGCCGTCTGCATCAGGCCCGCCAGCGCCGTGATCCCGCCCATGATGCCAAACGCACCGATCACCACCCGCTGAATCGGCACCCCCGATACCCGCGCCGCCTCCTCATTGCCCCCCACCGCATACAGATATCGGCCAAAGGCCGTGTGTCGCGTCACCACCTGCACCGCCAGCGCCACCCCAGCCAGCAGCAGCGCCGGCAGTGGAATGCCTCGATACTGATTCGTCACCAGCACGAACAGTCCCAAGACCTGCGCCGTCACAAACAGCCGCAAAAAGAACATCTCCCCTGACGCCACCGCCAGCCCATTCGCCAGCCGACTTTTTCTTCCCTGCCACTGGGCCCACGTCAGCGCCACCATCACCCCCACCGCCAACCCCCATCCCACCCCCGGCGGCACATAGTAGGTTGTCAGCAGCGAGTAGAAATTCACCGATCCACCCTGCACCACCGGGATGGTTGAGTTCTGAATCACCAGCCAGAACAAACCCTTAAACAGCAGCAGCCCGCCCAGCGTTACGATGAACGCCGGCATCTTCTCCCGCAC
>JBIIUD010000536.1:0-3344 GCA_044340175.1 Verrucomicrobiaceae bacterium | reverse complement strand
TCAGAGCACGCATTAAGCGCCGTCGGCGCAAGAATTATTTGGTCCGCAAGAAAGAACTGGCCAAGTCCGGTCTCGTCCGGAAAAACGCGCGCTCGAAAGCCGCAGCTGCTGCGGAAGTCAAAGCCCCAGCCAAAAAGCCTGCGGTGAAAAAAGCTCCAGCCAAGAAGACTCCGAAAGCTGAAACCGCTGCTGCAGTGGAAGAAGTGAAGGCCGTCGAAGTGGTCGAGACTCCAGTGGTTGAGACCCCGATCGTGGAAGAGGCCGCCGCAGAAGTGACTGAAGCTCCTGCTGCTGAAGAAGCCGCCGCTGAAGTGACTGAGGCTCCTGCTGCCGAAGAAACTGCCAATTAAAGTTCGGGAATGAGCCAGAAACCGGTTGATTTACCGGTGATAGGTCGCATTCTCTCGCCCCTCAAAACCCCCAAGTACTCCAAACAAAGTTTAATTTTATGGCCGTTGCAATCCGTCTCCGCCGCGAAGGCAGTCATGATCGTCCCGTTTTCCGCATCGTCGCTGCGGACAGCCGCTTCCGCCGGGATGGTCGTTTCCTCGAAATCCTTGGCGTCTATGACCCCAACAAAGAAAAAGATGGTCTGACCGTCAATGTGGACAAGGTGAAGCAGTGGATCTCTCAAGGTGCGAAACCTTCGGAGACCGTCAAGAGCCTGGTCAAGCGCGCTGAAGCCAAGGCCTAAGCCTCTGAACTTTCAACACTGCCCTGGGCAGTCTGATTTGAAATGAAAAGCATCCGGTGTCACCGGATGCTTTTTTTTGCCTTCCGACCCAGGAGTTGCGATGTGAGGGATGTGGCTTGAAAGGTGGGGTTGTGTGGACTATCTGGCAGTCATGGACGCACCCGAAGCCTTGTTGGAATTTTTGTCATACGCCGTTGCTCAACTCATCGAGCATCCCCAGCAGGCGACGATCGCCATTGGGCACAACGCCAATGGGGCGGTGGTTTACAAAGTGCAGTTAGCCCCTGATGACGTGCGCAGGGTGATTGGCAAGAACGGCCAAACCATCAGTTCCATTCGCTCGCTGATGGCCGTGGCGGCAGAGCGTCATGGGGTGAAAATCTCGCTCAAAGTCGGTGCCGCTCAAGACTGGGAAAAGGACGAGACGCCCGAGCAGGAGCAGGCGCGTGAAGCGCGCGAGGCCGTGGCGGGTGAGGAGGGGTAACCGACTCAGGCTTCCGTGTCTGTTTTGCCCAACTGGGTCTTGATGTGATTCAGAAGGTTCCGGCAGCCGTCTTCAAGTAGATCGAGCACCTTTTCAAAACCGGCGTCTCCGCCGTAGTAGGGGTCTGGAACTTCCGTGTCATCATGGTCGGTGCAGAACTCACAAAACAGGCGGACTTTGGCTTTGAACTGGCCTGTCGGATCGAAGACCTGCAAATCCTGCAGGTTTTGCTGATCCATGACGAGGGCCAGATCAAAGGAGCGCAGGTCTGAGGTGCTGACTTGGCGGGCGCGGCTGGTGAGGTGGTAGTCCCGGCGGGCGGCGGCGGTGGTCATGCGCGGATCAGGCAGGTTACCGGCGTGCCAGCCACCCGTACCTGCGGAGTCGATGTGAATTTGGTTTTGAAGACCCGCTTCATCGACCAACCGGCGCATGACACCCTCCGCTGCGGGAGAGCGGCAGATGTTGCCCATGCAGATAAAAAGCAGACGGAAGGAGGGGGTCATGATGCAATTGAATTTGAGGGGGGATCACCAGCTCCAGCCGAGACCTAGGGTAGGCCCGAAGGCGTCGATGCCGGGGTTGATGTCGTTGCGGCCGCCATTGGAGATGTGCTGAAAGCGGGCTCCTAATGAGGCGGACAATTGGGGGGTGATCTGCCAGCTGAGACCGGTATGAATGAACCAGGTGAGATTAAAATCCTGTCCCTGGGCGCCGGGGAGGGTTTGGCCTTGAGCGTCCATCCATCCAAAGCCGCCGCCAGCGCTGAAAAAGGTGGAGACAGTGCGGGCTTCATTCCACCACTCCAACGAGGGCGCAAATGTGACGCCGAGAAAGTAGGATTCAGGTCCTTGAATGACGGGGGTAAGTTCCAGGGAGGCACGCGAGCGCACGCGCCAGACAAGAGTCCCTGTTTGAAATTCCCAGTGAGCAGGCGTTTTGACCGTGATGAGCTGGGGCAGCAGTCGATAGTTCAGCGGTGAGGCGTTATTGCCGATGCTCCACAGGGCGCCGGTGTGGAGTTCGGTGGTCCAGGCGGTCTCGGGTGTTTGCTGTGTTTCAGCTTGCGTGGGAGACGGTTCCACGGCTGACACCTGGATGGCGCTGATGACAAGAAGGAGCCTAAACAGCGTTCGGCAGAGGTGCGTTTTCATGGCAAGAGGGCACTCAAAAAGAGGGGGATTGGTCATTGCGAGGCCGCGAACAAGGCCCGTTCTTGAGGGAACATAACGGCATCCGCTGGCACGCTCAACAAAGCGCTACGGGCGACCTCGAGTTGTCCGACGGTGCGGACGATGGCTGCGAAGACGGATCGCTGACCGGGCGAAAGGCTTTCAGGGGTGATGCCGGAAAGCTGTTGGCGGACAGAGTCGAGATCTCGCAGGCGCCAACCCGCCATGGCGGCCAGGAGGCGAGTCGTGGCGTCGGAGGGGCGTGCTTTGACAAGCGTGGTGGCGCGCGCGAGAGAGGTTTCGAGTTCGAGGCCGGTCAAGAGATTCAGATAGACGAGACTTTCCTGGTAGTCCTGATTGTCTGGCCACTGCTTGGCCGCATCGCGAAGGGCGTTCAAGTGGCCCGTCGTGTTACCGCTGAGGTGGGTGGCTCTCAGCAGACCCTCCAATGCCTGAACAAAGGTGCGCCGGGAACGCAGTGAGGCCCTATAGGCCGGCTCCGATAGGTCCGGCATCGAGCGCAGTTCGCCGTATTTGCCAATGGAAAGCAACATCTCCATGCGACCTTCCTGCTCGGCATGCAGCGTGGCGGTTTCCATGCGTGCACGCAGTTCGGTCAGCGGTTGGCCGGTGACAAAGGCCAGGTGGAGTTGGTAAAAAGCGGCGTTCGCTCGGGTGAGTAAGGCATTGACACGCGGATCATTCACGAGGCGGCGCAGGTCATCGAAGCGATTCAGCGCGGTCAGGCTGGTGAGGTAATTCTCAAGCAGGGGTTGGTAGGCGACCGCTGTGTTTTCATCGACCAACGACAGCACCTGCTGAAATTCTTTTTCGGAGATCAACCAGGCCACCACCTGCTGGAGTTCCTCTCGTTTGGTGTCCTGAAAATGCCGCACGGCTTCGGTAATGATGGCGAGTCGGCGCTCGGGATATTGGCGCATGCGGAGTTGGAAGGCCTTGACCTGCTGCTGGGTGGTGGAGCGCGGGTGTGACG
>JBIIUD010000535.1:0-3345 GCA_044340175.1 Verrucomicrobiaceae bacterium | reverse complement strand
CGGGATTCATCCCGAAGACAGAGAACGGGTCTGCCGTGAGATTTTGGGGCTCGTGGGGACAGGTGGGCACGTCAGCCTGGAGCACCGAATCATCCGCACCGATGGCAGGGTGCGTCACCTGCGCTGTATTGCTGAGTCAGAGCGGGTTCCCATCTTGGAACCGTGCATCGTCGGTACCCAACACGACATCACTGACGAGGTGGAGCAGCGGGAGTCTTTGCGCCTGACTGAAAAACGCTGGAATTTGGCCCTGGAAACCAGTGGCGTTGCAGTCTGGGACTGGAACATTCCAACCGGCGCCCTCGTGCTCACGCCCCTGTTTTACGAAATGCTGGGCTACACAGCCGCGGAATGGCCGCCTGACTATGAAACCTGGGAGTCCAAGCTTCATCCCGATGACAGGTCCAGTGTGCAACAGTCCCTTTCACTCTGCTGGAACGGTGAGACCGACCGCTACCATTCCGAGCACCGCCTGCTCTGCCACGATGGCTCCTGGAAATGGGTGCGCTCGGTGGGCCTAGTCATCGGGCGCGACGCAAGCGGCCACCCTCTCCGCATGTTAGGAACCCACTTTGATGTGGATCGCGACCACCGCTCAGCCCTTGCGCTAAGTCGGCGTGAGCAGTTGATTCAAAGCCTGCAAAAGGCGCACCAGGAATTCTTAGCCGAAGACCAACCCCTGCCTGCGTTCCGATCCATGCTCAGCATCGCCATCAACCACACCAACAGCGGGTTTGGGTTCATCGGCGAGGTCGTTGAAGATGAGTCAAAAACGCCCTTGCTACGAACGCTCGCCATTTCGGACATCATTGTCCAGAAAGCGGGCCGCGGCCTGCTCAAACCTTTGACCGAAGCCAAAATCGGGGGCCGTGATTTGTCGGATCTGTTTGGCAATACGCTGCGGACGGGTGAAGTCGTGCTGTCAAATGAAGCGGACACCGCCGCCCAAACGAAGCCCGGCTCGTCCAATCAACCCTCGCTGCGCAGTTTCCTCGGCATTCCCGTTTTTCACGGGATCGAGATGGTGGGGCTGATCGGCCTTGCCAACCGCCCCGGCGGTTATGATACCGAGCAGTTGAGCGAGCTGGATCCTTACACGGCGTCTTTGAGCGCGATGATCGTCCGGCTGCGCGAACGCAACAAGCAAGTGGATGTGGATCTGCGTCTGCGCGTGGCGCTCCAGCAGGCGGAGCGCGCCAACCGAGCCAAGGGGGATTTTTTGGCGATCATGAGTCATGAAATCCGCACCCCGCTGAACGGCATCATCGGCATGGCCGAACTGCTCAAGGAGGGGCAACTGACCAAATCACAGAGCCAGCAGGTCAGCGCGATGCTGCAGAGCGGTCACGCTCTCGTTGCAATCATTGATGACGTCCTCGACTTCGCCAAAATCGAGGCCAACGCCATCGCAATGCACGACGAAGGTGTGGATCTGCCGGCCATGCTGGACAGCGTGCTGGATCTGCTCGGCCGGCAAGCCCTAGCCAAGCAGCTCGACCTCAGTGTCATCTTACCGCCAGACTTACCGCTTAACATCAGGGGTGACACCGGCCGCATTCGCCAAGTGCTGGTCAATCTCGTTGGCAATGCCCTGAAGTTCACACTGTCCGGTTCGGTCATCATCCGCGTCGAAACGAAAGGCCAGAGTTTGACCTTTACCGTGACGGACACAGGCCCAGGGCTATCGCGCGCTGAGCAGCGCAAAGTCTTTGAGCCCTTCACCCAGCTGGATTCCTCCGCGTCCCGGGACAATAGCGGCGCGGGACTTGGGCTGACCATTTGCAAACGCTTGGTTCACTTCATGAATGGCCATATGGGCGTGAAGAGTCGGCGCGGTGAGGGCTCCTCTTTTTGGTTTCGCATCCCGTTCCGCCCTACCACCACGACTCAACCTCTGCCTGAGACAACCGCACGTACCGGTGAAGTCGCTTGGGTGGTGGATGCCAGTGCCGCGCTGCGGGAATCCATCCGCTGCATTTGCCAACGCTATGGCATGAAAGTGCGCGAGTTTGCGACGGCCAACAGCCTGCTCCGTGCCTTAGAGGACCCAGCAAAAGCCTGCGCCTTGCTATTCCTCGACACCGACCTGTTATCCCAACTTCAGGCTCGAACGCTGGCGAGTGCGTGGACACAGCGTGCCGCCCTTGGCGCGCGTGCCCTGGTCACTCGCATCCCGACGGTGCCGCCTGATCCCGTGCTCGCCACCTGGCCCAGCCTCCAACGCCCTTGGCATCTAACCACGCTGCTTTCCGTTTGTCGTGATAACACCGCAGCCTACCCCGCCAAGCCACCGGTCAAACCCAAATCACTGCGGTTGCGAGTACTGGTGGCAGAGGACAATGCCATCAATGCCAGCGTGCTCACCACCATGCTGCGCCGTATGGGCTGCCGACCCACCTTGGTCCATGATGGCGAGCAAGCGGTGCGCCTCTGCCAAACCGAAACCTTTGACGTGGTCCTCATGGACTGCCACATGCCCGTGCTTGACGGCTACGAAGCCACACGCCAAATCCGCAAGTGGGAGAAAAAAACCAAAGCCGCCAAGCCCATGCGCATCATCGCGGTCACCGCCAGTGCCTTTGCCGATGACCGGCGACGGTCCCTGGAGGCAGGCATGGATGATCATTTATCAAAACCCATTGTCATGGATACCCTGCTAGCGGTGCTGCAGCCCAAGACGAACCCAGCACCACCGACGAACGAGACACCGGCCCTGTCCAACGAGTTTGATGAGCTGATCAAAATCGTCGGCCAAAAAGATGCGGCTCGCTTAGCCAAACGCTGGATCGAAGAAGTTTCCGAGCGGCTGCTCCATCTCCGCAGAGCCGCCCACCAGTCTGACTGGCAAGCCGCCGCCAAGGAAGCCCATGCCATTTCGGGCACCAGCGGTTTGTTCGGCTTGGTCGAAGTGGTGCGCACCGCCAAACAAATCGAAACCGAAGCCAAAGAAGCGCATTACCTTAGCGCCGACTTGTTGGAAGCCTTTGCCAGGGCAATCGATCAAGCTCGCAGCGCTCTGGCCGTGAAAACCGAAGCGCTCCGACCCAGTCCACGAAAAAAGCGTCCATCAGTGCCAGCGCCAGCACCAGCTCCAGTGCCACCCACTTGATTCAGGCCAAACTCCGAACTCCGACCTTCTTCAAGAGCGCAAAGCCTATCGAGGATCTGCCAGTCAGGCTTCACTTCGTCTCATCGCTTTCCTTCGGCCGTCTGGCAACATGAATGCAGGCCGCCAAAAACCAGGACGATAACCCAAGCCACGCCACCACGCCCGCCCCCAGCCAGCCAAACCACGTTTCACTGGCTGCCCACAGCGCCCAAGCACCGCCAAGCACCATGCCCCCA
>JBIIUD010000612.1:0-2996 GCA_044340175.1 Verrucomicrobiaceae bacterium | reverse complement strand
TGGAACAGCGGTTCAAGCTGAGTTGGTCGGCTTTTTCACGGACTTTGATAATCTGATCGTGCGGGATAACCTCGGCGGTGCGGGCAGCACGGATGACGCTAACGCTGGCTTGGCGGAAGTTTATGGTCTGGAGTTTGCCGTGCGCTGGGACGCCCTGGCATCTACCGGTAGCGACTGGCGGCTGCCGCTGCGCGCTGCTGCGACTTACACCCACTCTGAGGTCACTTCAGCGAGCCCTTCCGCAGACGCGGAGTCCATCTTCAGTGGCGGCCGCCCCGGTAGCCAGTTGCCCTACATTCCGGAGTTCACAGCTTCTGCGGGTGTTGGTTTGGAGTATCGCAGTTTCGGGCTCTATCTTGACGGCACGTACAACAGCGAAATGTTCGGGACCGCGCTCAACACCAGCAGTCAGCGTGACTTCGCCGGTGACCCAGATGCTCGTTACGGTACGACCGATAGCGCCATCGTTCTGGACCTGTCCCTGCAATATCAGGTCAATGAAAACATCCGTCTCATTGCGGGGATCAGCAATTTGACCGGCGAAGAATACATCGTCAGCCGCTTGCCTTACGGGGCCCGCGGCAACCAGCCCCGGTCCTATTACGGCGGGGTGGAAATCCGTTTCTAAGGCGCCGTGCCTGAACAGGGTAGTTGGTTGAGCGCCCCGGGAGTTGAGTCTCTCGGGGCGTTTATTTTGTTTTTGCGAAACTTTTGCATCGAAACCACCACGGGAGGGATGTTAGGCTGCTTAGCCGTAGCCCAAAATCTCTTTGATCCGCACGTGAACACCACCGAACAGCCCGCTTTGATAGAGCACCCCTTGACGAATGAAACCGATGCTTTGTTTGGTTCTAGGTTTTTCGAGTCTGACTGCCGCAGAAGACACGGCTTTTTTTGAGTCGAAGATCCGTCCTGTGCTGGTGCAGCACTGCTACGAGTGTCACTCTGCTGAGTCAGGCAAAGCGAAGGGCGGGCTTGTGCTCGACACCAAGCAAGGCCTCCGCTCAGGGGGTGATACAGGGCCTGCTGTGGTGCCGGGTGATCCCGCAAAGAGCCTGCTGCTCACGGCGATCAAGCGTCTCGATCCTGATTTGGAAATGCCGCCGAAAGGGCCACCGCTATCGCCATCGGTGATCGCTGATTTTGCGGCATGGATCCAATCAGGAGCGGCGGATCCGCGAACGTCAGCGGTCACCGTAGCGGAACGTCCGCCCGTGGATGTGGCCATGGGGAAAAAGTTTTGGAGCTACCAAAAGCCCATGCAAGTCACCGGCAGTGTGGACGTGTTCATTGAAGCGAAGTTAAAGGGAGCGGGTCTCACTGCGGCACCTGAGGCGGAACCTGCGGTGTTGATGCGCAGGTTGCATTTGGATCTGATCGGTCTGCCGCCTTCGGATGAGGTGGATCTCTCTGATTATGAAAAGGTGGTGGATCGGTTACTGCAGAGCCCGCGCTTCGGGGAGCGCTGGGGGCGGCATTGGCTGGACGTCGCGCGCTATGCGGAATCCAACGGGCGCGAGTCCAACCTGACTTTTCCGCACGCGTGGCGCTACCGTGACTATGTCATTGATGCGGTGAATGCAGACATTCCGTTTGACCGCTTCATCACCGAGCAGATCGCCGGAGATCTATTGCCCGCGAAGGACCTCGCCGAACGAGCGCGATTGCTCACCGCGACCGGTTTTTTGGCGCTCGGTGCCAAAGGTTTGAATGAGCAGAACAAAGCGCAGTTTGCTGCGGATGTGGCAGATGAACAACTCGACACCGTGACGCGCGCTGTGCTGGCCAGCAGCATCGCCTGTGCGCGCTGTCATGACCACAAAACGGAGCCATTCAGCATGGAGGACTATTATGGATTGGCGGGCATTTTCAAAAGCACACAGACCTTTTACGGGAATTGGATCGACTCAGAAAACAACAACCACGGGCATCTCATTCGCCTGCCCGAGCACCCGGGCCAGACGATCGTTGGTAAGCCCATTGCTCAAGCGCGTGTTCAGCAACTCAAAACGGACCTTGCCAAGCTGAATGCTGAAGACCGAGCGCAGAACGAGTACATCGCCAAGGCGCAAGCCGAAGGCCGCGACCTTTCTGGTGAGTTCAATAAGCTTCTCGGGAATGCACTGCGAATCATTTGGACGCGCGGTGGTGTCGAGGGGGCGCTGGAACGTGTCGATGAGACTGGTCAGCCACTGCCGCTGTGCATGGGCGTGCAGGATGGGGACATCCAGGACTCGCCGCGTTATGAACGGGGCGAGATCGCCCATCCAGGAACCATCGTGCCGCGTGGTTTTCCGCGACTGATTCCTTCTGACAGATTGATGCCAAAGGATCAGAGTGGACGTTTGGAATTGGCGCGGTGGCTGACCCATCGCGAAAATCCGCTCACAGCACGCGTGATGGTGAACCGAATCTGGCGCCATTTAGTGGGCTCGGGCCTCGTGCGCACGGTCGATAACTTTGGTTTTAGTGGCGAACGTCCATCGCATCCAGAGCTGCTTGATTATCTTGCCGTCAAATTCATGTCGCAGGGGTGGTCAGTGAAGAAGCTGATCAAGGAGATCGTGATGTCGAAGGTTTACAGGCGGGGCAGTGGGGGCCAGCATTCAGAGGTAAGCATCGATCCTGATAACCGCCTGCTCGCCCATGCGAACAAGCGCCGACTCGATGCGGAGGTCATTCGGGATGCGATGCTGGCTGTGTCGGGGCAGCTCAAGACTGAAAGGCGTCCGGGCTCGCTGGTGGCGGAGTTGGATGGCCAGTCGGTCTCATTGATGGGATTCAATGCTAACTTACCCAAGGACTTGGATGGCTCGCGTCATCGCTCGATTTTCTTGCCGGTGGTTCGTGATCATTTGCCGGATGTTTTGGAGCAGTTTGATGTGGCAAACCCCAACCTCGTCACGGGTGATCGCGATGTGACCAATGTGCCTTTGCAGGCCTTGTATTTGCTCAATGGACCGTTTGTGCAGGCGCAGGCTGCGGCGCTTGCGACA
>JBIIUD010000533.1:0-3362 GCA_044340175.1 Verrucomicrobiaceae bacterium | reverse complement strand
CAAGCTGCAAGACACGCACGCCTTGAAAAACGAGTTCACCGAGGACGCCGCGTCCATCATCGTCACGCGTTACGATGGTCAGCGCTTCCGTCTGCCGAAGGGCGATGCCGCCCTCCGCGATGCACCCGCTTCCCGCAGCATCCGCGAGTGCATCCAGGAGCGCTACCTCGCCCACTACCACGGCACCTTTTATGAAGTCCCACGCGGCGGCACCTCGCCATCCGGCCAGCGCAACATGCCCGACTTTCAACGCATGAAGCCCGTCGCCACGCCCAATAAACCCATCACCGATTACTGCGTATGGCGCGGCCTGCTCGTCCTCAGCGGCGTGAAGCCCGATGCCGCGATTGACGGCCACATCTTCGGCAACGCCGAGGCCAAACTCTGGTTCGGAGCCATCGACGACCTCTGGAAGATGGGCAAGCCCAAGGGCCAAGGCGGACCCTGGAAAGACACCGCCGTGATAGCCAACGAACCCAGCGATCCCTATCTCCTCACCGGCTACGACAAAAAGACCCTCACCCTGTCCCACGACGCCCAACACCCCGTCGAGTTCACCCTCGAAGTGGACTTCTACGCCGATGGCCAATGGCACGACTACCAGCACCTCACCGTCGAGCCCGGCCAGCCCCTCGTGCACGAGTTTCCAAAAGGCTACGCTGCTCACTGGCTCCGTGTGAAGGTCAGCGCGGACTGCGCCGCCTCGGCGCAGCTTGAGTATCGGTGAGATTAGGAGGCTTGCCAAAGTGGCTTCGGCTTGAGCCGAATCATTTTTCCTGATCTGCGGCTCAAGCCGCAGCCACTTTGATCACCAAATCTCAAAGTGAGACTTTCAGTTTTCCTGACAGTCCCTCGGTAAATGGATCACCCGCGTTGGCTGTGGCAACACTTGAAGCCTCTCTCGAATCATGCGACCTGAAGCACGATCATGATCCGTTTCCCTTCCAAGCTCCGTCTCCTCGTTGTCCCACTGCTTCTTGCCTCGTGTCAGTTGAGTTCTGCTCGGGCTCAGGCGCAGCGTGAAGGTTCGCCACTCGATCATTTGCCAGCCAATGTGAAACAGCTGACCTCGTGGGGAGAGCGGCCTGATTTTCGTCAGGACGGGCAGCGCATTCTGTTTCTGTCCAAAGTCTTCGGCGATGTCTATGAATACGAGATCGCTACGGGCCGCATCACGCCTTGCACGGATCACTTCAAGCACCACGGCTTCACCCGGGCGTTCTACTTGAGCAATGGCGATGTGTTGTTGAGCGGGCCCGTGGCCACCTTTGATCGCACGGACAAGGAGGCTCGGCAAAAGGCGCGAAGCTCCTCCTACCTGAGCGTGCTGGACAAGAGCTTCACTCAGCCACCGGTTCCGCTCAATGAGCACTGCGATGAAGGCCCGGCGGTGTCGCGTCATCGCGTCCGTATCGCCTGGGCGCATGGCTTGCAGGACCGCATTTCGACAGCAGATCTGGAGTATGAAAACGGTGTGCCAAAGCTCGTGAACAAGCGCCAAGTCGTTCAAGTGAGCGACTTCCCCGAGGGCAGCCGTCCGCAGCGCTGGTTCGAGACGCAGAACTTTGTGCCGCCGCATGACAAGCAACTGACGGTGACTGCTTACGAACTGAACGGCAGCGCCAACAGCGAGGCTTTCCTGCTCGACCTCGATAGCGGCACCCTCACGAATCTCTCCCGCTCGCCCGATCACTATGAAGAGATCGAGGGCATGTTCCCCGATGGCAAACACACGCTGGTGGAGCGGGCCGAGCATCATGGCAATCACTGGCCGTTGATTGATGCCTGGAAGCTGGCGCTCGATGGCTCTGGCAAGGCCGAGAGACTCACGTTCTTCACGGACTTCAAAGGCTACAAGGCAGGCGAACCGGTCGTCAGTGACGATGGGAAACACCTAGCCTTTACCCTTGGCAAAAGCGGAATGGAGGCGGGTCAGGGCTTCGGGCTTTTCTTGATGGAGTTGGGGAAAGGACAGAAAAATTAGAGACAGAAAGATTTTCTGATCCCCCATTTTTCTGTCTCCAATCTTTCTGTCCAAAATCCGATGCCTATTCACTGCCCCATCGTCTTTCCTCGCCTCAGCAAAGCTGAGTTTGGCAAACTGGACTATGCCGTGATGCCGCACTCCTTCGCCGCACAGAAGGATCTTGGATGTCTTTGCGATGAAGCCGTTTATCAGGCCCATTTTGCCCACCTTCTCCGTGAGGCTGGATTTCAAGTGGATTGCGAAGTCCCAGTGACGCTAACGTTTCGGTCCTTCCTCAAAACGTTGTATCTCGACATGGTGATCAACCAAGTCGGCATCTACGAACTGAAGGCCGTGGCTCAACTCACTGCGGCGCATTTCGCTCAGTTGCTGAACTATTTGCTCCTGGTGAATGCTGAGCGGGGCAAACTGATCAATTTCCGACCTACCTCAGTGGACCCGCAGTTCGTGAACGCGGCGCTCGATGACCACGAACGACGAGATTTCACCGTGCAGGATGAGAACTACTCCGGCCCCCAGGATGTCCGGCAGTTGGTCGTCGAGCTTCTAACAGACTGGGGCACGTCGCTGGATCAATCACTCTACACGCAGGCCATCGTAGCATGTCTTGGCGGAGACGCTTTTGTAGTTCAGCAGGTGCCCATGCAACTCGATGGTGTGCCCATCGGCAACCAGCGCTTTCACTTAGCATCACCAGACGAGGCCTTCCGCGTCACAACCTTCCAAGAAGAGCTCACCCTCGGGCATCAACATCAACTTCGGAAACTCATGGCACCCAGTCCACTCAAGGCGATTCACTGGATCAACATCGCCCACCACGAAGTGAGCCTGACAACTCTGAGTAAATGAACGCGGACAGAAAAATTAGAGACAGAAACATTTTCTGATTCCAATCTTTCTGTCCGAACAACCTCTTACAAACACCGCCATGCATCTCTTTCTCCTCGCCCTGCTGCTTCTGCCATGTGGGCTCTGCGGTGCCGAGCCCGTGGTCATCCCCACCTTCCACAGCCTTGGGCTCTACTGGTCGCCCAAAGGCGGTGAGAAAGGGCGGCAGGTCCTCGTGCGCTACCGTGCTGCGGGCGAGGGCCCGTGGCAGGAGGCGTTGCCGCTGCGCTTTCACCCGATCTCAAAAACCAAAGAAGACCTCGCCGATTACCGGGGCAGTATCGTCCACCTGGAGCCCGGCTCCGAGTATCAGGTCGAACTGAAGCTGGAAGGCACCACCGAACGTGCCGAGGTGAAAGCGCGGACTTGGCGCGAGCATTTCCCGGAAGGTGAAGTGGTCCGCGTGGGCAGTCGCCGAACGCCGCTCGATATCACCGAAAGCGGCCTGCCTGACGCATGGCGGGTCATTGATGGCCGAGGTGCCACT
>JBIIUD010000532.1:0-3366 GCA_044340175.1 Verrucomicrobiaceae bacterium | reverse complement strand
TGCCATACCCAGCATCCAGCCAAGCGTCCATGCGCTCCGTGAAGCGTTCGGCGTATTCCAGCGTGTCCGCTTGCGTCCAAGGCTGCGGGTGATGCGCGAGCCATGCAGAGCGTTCACGAATCCATGTGTCAAGCAAGGTCTGCGGGACGGAGTCGGCCAGCCGAAACGTGAAAAAATAGGTTCCGCCCGGTTGCACCCAATGCGGTAGAGTCTGCTGGGTGATCTCGACAGGCAATTCACGGCTCAGACATTTGAAAGGCACCGAAGATCGCATCCGAAGTAATCGGGGCATTCCTGCCGTTTCAAGCCCGCACACACATCGCACTCGGGGCATTCCTGCACCGCTTCAAGCTAGCACACACGGTCCAGGAATGGCCCTGCTACTTGCAAGCGTTCGGCGTAAGCTGGACGGTTTCACAGCGTTCCATCAACGCCCATGAAACTGCTCTTGTCGCTGATCCTGCTCGGCCTTCCACTGAATGCCGCGCCACCCAACATCGTGCTCATCGTTAGCGACGACCAAGGCTATCCCGACCTTGGCTGCATCGGTAGCAAACCCATTCAAACCCCGAACCTCGATCAACTCGCCGCCGAAGGCACCCGGGCCACGAACTTCTACGTCACTTGGCCCGCCTGCACTCCCTCACGCGGCAGCCTCCTCACAGGCCGCTACCCCCAGCGCAACGGTCTCTACGACATGGTGCGCAACGACATGGTCAATTATGGCCACCGCTTCACCGCCGACGAATACGCGGTCTCTCCCGAGATGACCCTCGGCCTTGACCCCAAAGAAATCACAATCGGCGACATGCTCCGCACCGCTGGCTACATCAATGGCGTTGTGGGCAAATGGGACATGGGCCAAGCCAAACGCTACCTACCCATGCAACGCGGCTTCGATTTCTTCTACGGTCACGGCAACAACGGTATCGACTACTACACTCACGAACGCTATGGCATTCCCTCTCTCTTCCGAGGCAACGACCGCACCACTGAGGACAAGGGCCAATACATCACGGATGTGTTCGGTCGCGAGGCCCTCGATTTCTTGGGCGCGCACCTCGGTAAAAAACCCGTATTCCTCTACCTCCCCTTCAACGCCCCCCACAGCGCCTCAACCTTGGCAGAAGACAACGGCGGACAAAAACCCGGGGTGCAAGCCCCAGAAGAAGAAGTCGCCAAATACCGCGATGTCGTGAAAGACGAAAAACTCGCCCGCTATTTTGCCGCTGTCACTCACATGGACAAAGCGATCGGCGGCGTCCTGAAGACACTCGATGTCGCAGGCCAGTCCGACAACACCATCGTACTCTTCATGTCCGACAATGGTGGCAGCGGCAACGGCGGCAATGCCCCGCTGCGCGGATCAAAATCCACGCTGTGGGAAGGCGGGTTGCGCGTGCCCTTCATCTTGCGCTGGCCCGGCAAAGTCCCAGCAGGCAAGGTGACTGACGAATTCCTTACCACCCTCGAAATCGTGCCCACTCTGCTCGCCGCCACGGGGGCCGCCGCTCCCACCCAAGTCACGCTCGATGGCTTCGACATGCTGCCCGTTTTGCGCGGCGAGAAGCCCTCTGCCCGCACCGAGATGTTCTGGCAACGGCGCGCGGACAAGGCTGCCCGTGTGGGTGATTGGAAATGGCTCGACTCTGCCAAAGGCAAAGGGCTGTATGACCTCGCCACCGATCCAGGCGAAACCAAGGACCTCTCCCAAGAAAATCCAGAGGTGGTCAAGCTCTTGCAAGCCCGCTTTGCCGCCTGGAAAAAGGCCATGGATGCCGCCGAACCGCGTGGCCCCTTCCGTGATTATTGAAGCGATTTCCCGCTTCACGCCTGCGTTCTATGGGCGACATGCACCGCCTCCTTCTGAGTCTCGTTCTACTTCTTTCCAGCAGCGCTCTCCACGCCGCGGCCAAGCCGAACTTCGTCATCCTGTTCACCGATGATCATGGCTATGGCGACGTCTCCGCCTACCACGAGTCTGACGTGCGCACGCCCAACATCGACCGAATCGGCAAAGAAGGCATGCTCTTCACCCGGATGCGCGCCAATTGCACCGTGTGCTCCCCTTCACGCGCAGCTCTGCTCACAGGTCGCTACCCCGACCGTGTGGGTGTGCCGGGTGTGATCCGCAGCCAACCGGAAAACTCCTGGGGTTACTTTGACCCGAAGGTCCCCACCCTCGCCGACGAACTCAAAAAAGCAGGCTACCACACTGCCATCATCGGCAAATGGCACCTCGGCCTGGAATCGCCGAACACCCCCAATGAACGCGGCTTCGATTTCTTCCACGGTTTCCTGGGTGACATGATGGACAGCTACACCAGCCATCTCAGGAACGGCCAAAATGACATGCGCCGGAATGCGGAGACCATCGAACCAAAAGGCCATGCCACCGATCTCTTCAGCCAATGGGCCGCCGACTACCTCAAAGATCGCGCCACCAAAGCCGATCAACCGTTTTTCCTTTACCTCGCCTACAACGCCCCCCACTTCCCCATCGAACCCCCCGCTGAATGGCTGGCCAAAGTCAAACAACGAGCCCCGCATCTGAACGAAAAACGCGCGGCAAACGTCGCCTTCGTCGAACACCTGGACGACCGCATCGGGCAGGTGCTGACCGCTCTTGATCAGACCGGGCTCTCTCAAAACACGGTCGTTGTGTTCTCCGCTGACAACGGGGGCTCCCTCCCTCACGCTCAAAATAACGACCCCTGGCGTGGCGGCAAACAAGACCACTATGACGGCGGCCTGCGCGTGCCCTTCATGATTCGCTGGCCCGGGCAAATCTCGCCCGGGTCCATCAGCGACTACGCCGGCCTGAACTTCGATCTCTTCCCCACGTTCCTAGAACTCGCTGACGCCCAGCCCTCAGCCGATCTCGACGCGGTCAGTCTCCTACCCATCCTCAAAGGCGCGCAAATGGAAGCTGCCCGCGATCTCTACTTTGTGCGCCGTGAAGGCGGTCCCACTTACGGAGGCAAAAGCTACGAAGCCCTCATTCGTGGCGACTGGAAACTCATGCAGAACGACCCCTGGTCCCCTCTGGAGCTTTATAACCTGAAGTCCGATCCCCAAGAGCAAACCAACCTCGCCACCCAAGCGCCTAAAGTCTTCCGCGAGCTCTCCGAAACCCTGCGCCAACACATCCAGCGCGGTGGCACCACCGCTTGGCAGGCGGCAAAACCTTGAGCACATGCAAACCCCTCTCTCTCATGATCGATCATCGACTGTTCTATAGCGTTCTTTTGTCGCTGACCCTCATCGGAACGCGGCCCTCCCACGCCACGTCAGACCGACCCAACATCATCCTCATCATGGCGGATGATCTCGGTTACGAATGCATCACCGCCAACGGCGGCCAGT
>JBIIUD010000531.1:0-3370 GCA_044340175.1 Verrucomicrobiaceae bacterium | reverse complement strand
AGTTCGTGGAAGATCGGGATCAGGCGCAGTTCGTCGCGCACGCTTTCCCATGCCTGACGCAAAGGAACGCCATTGCCGGTGAAGCAAAGGCCGACATGCCCTGCTTTTTTGAGCGCCAGGATGTCATCTGCGGTCACGACCTTGGAAAGCTCGGGCTTCATCAAATCGGTGGCCCGGGTGAAGTGGGCGAGGCGCTTGATCAAGCGGAGGGGATCGCTGCCTTCTTCGCCCGCGTTCTGGAAGATGCAGGTGACACCCGCGGCGCGGAAAGCCTCGAAAAATTCCTTGCGCTCACGCTCGCTGTCAGCGCCGCGATTCATGGACATGGACTCACGCAGGTCGGTGAGTTCTGCACTGGAGGCTCCGCTTTGCAGGGCGGCATTGAGGCGCTCTCCATCCACAGCAAAGCGCGGGGCAAAGCCATACGATTCAAAAACCACCGAGCTGAAATGCAGCTCCCATGCATGCTCAATCTGAGCTTGAGTCGGTTTTAATAAATTCAGCGCGATCTCTCTTGGCTTGTCGATGCCTGGATTGCCTGTCTGCCAGAGCGGATGTGCCGCTTGCGCGCTGGCAAAGCGTGAGAACCCGACGGCGAGAGGGAGTTGCTGCAGGAAGTGGCGGCGGGAAATAGGCATCCGGTTACCAACGGTTGCGGGGGTGGGGGCTTTTCGCTGCAGGCAGTGCTGAGTCGAGAATTCTCAGGCGAGAATGGCTTTCACGACCTCGCCATGAACGTCAGTGAGCCGAAAGTCACGGCCTTCAAAGCGGTAGGTGAGCTTGGTGTGATCGATGCCAAACAGTCTCATGATGGTGGCGTTCAAATCATGCACATGGACAGGGTCGCGAGTGATGCCGTAGCTGTAGTCATCGGTCTCACCATGCGTGATGCCCGCTTTGACACCACCGCCCGCCATCCAGATGGTGAAACAGCGCCCATGATGATCGCGACCAAAATTCGTGTCGGTGAGTCTGCCTTGACTGTAGGTGGTGCGACCAAACTCGCCGCCCCAAACGACCAGGGTGTCTTCGAGCAGGCCCCGTTGTTTGAGGTCGCTGACAAGGGCAGCGCCAGCTTGATCGACATCATGGGCTTGGAGCGCTAAGTTGGTGGGCAGGTTGTAATGCTGGTCCCAGCCGCGGTGGTAGAGCTGAATGAAGCGGCAGCCGCGCTCTGCAAGGCGACGCGCGAGCAGGCAATTCGCGGCGAATGTGCCGGGGCGGCGTGCCTCTTCACCGTAGCGGCGAAAGGTGTCATCACTTTCGCCACTGAGGTCGGTCAGTTCGGGCACACTCGCTTGCATGCGGTAGGCCATCTCATACTGGGCGATGCGGGTACTGATCTCGGGGTCGAGGGTTTCGGCGTGCTGCAAGGCGTTGAGATTTCCCAAACTGGTCAGCATGCGTCTGCGGTCTTCACGACTGACGCCCTCGGGGTTGGAGAGATAGAGCACGGGATCCCCACTGGAGCGGAAGCTGACGCCCTGATGATTTGAAGGCAGGAAGCCAGAGCCCCAAAGTCTAGCATAAAGGGGGTCCGCAGGTGACACAGCGCTACCGCGGGACAGGAGCACGACAAAGGAGGGCAGATCCTGATTGTCTGTGCCGAGGCCATAACTCAGCCAACTGCCAAAGCTCGGCCGCCCCGGCTGTTGATGGCCTGTCTGAAGGAAGGTGATGGCCGGATCATGATTGATCGCTTCCGAATTCAGGGAGCGGATGATGCACAGTTCATCTGCGATCTTGGCAGTGTGCGGCAACAGCTCGCTCATCCACGCGCCGCTGCGGCCATATTGGGAAAACTTGAAGGGTGAGGGGGCCACGGGCAAGGTCTTTTGCCCGCTGGTCATGGTCGTGATGCGCTGGCCCATGCGGATGGATTCCGGGATCTCCTGCCCATGGCGTTTGGCCAGTTCAGGCTTCGGATCAAACAGGTCTAACTGAGAGGGGCCGCCCTGCATGAACAGGTAAATGATGCGTTTGGCCTTGGGCGCAAAATGGGGGATGCCAGTGGCGGCGAAGGCCGGCTCATTCATCAGAGAGGCCAGCGCCAACGAGCCGATGCCTGCAGCACTGCGACCAAACAATTGACGCCGTGTGGCGGCCAGCCGGAGGTCAGGTAGAGTGAAAGGTGGCATGGCAGGATTTTTCGCGGTCAGTGCTGGGTTTGGACCTCATCCAGATTGAGTAGCAAACTGGCTAAAAGAGTCCATGTCTCCAGCTCTGAAGAGTGGTGCAACTGGGTGGATAGAAAGGTGCGCAGTTCGGCCAATTCGGCCGGTTTAGCGTCACGACCCGTGGCCAAGCGGAAGGCTTTTTCGAGGGGATGTGTCTGGTCAAGAAGCGCCCGTTTTGCCAGTGCCCTTGCGGCTTCGGCGTAATTCGGGTCATTCAGCAGCAGCAGTGCCTGTAGGGGGGTGTTCGTGCGTGGTCGGCGGATCGTGCAGACTTCCCGTGTCGGACCATCAAGCGTGAGTAGGTCAGGCGGCGGCGATTGACGTTTCCAAAAGGTATAGATGCCGCGCCGCAGAGTAGCGGCTCCGGTGTCAGGTTCATAGACGGCTTCTCCATTGTAACTGACAGCTTCCCATAGGCCGGGTGGTTGATAAGGTTTGACGCTTGGGCCTCCTAACGTCGGAACCAGTAGCCCACTCACTGCGAGGGCTTGATCCCGGAGAATCTCAGCCGGTAAACGAAACCGTGGACCCCGCGCGAGCAAGCGATTGTCTGGGTCGCGTGCCAGCAACTCAGGTGTGAAATGGGAAGACTGTCGGAAGGTGGAACTCAGCACGATGCGTTTGAGCAAAGCTTTGATATCCCAGGGCTTCGTCGTGGCATCACCATCGCGGAATCGGACAGCGAGGAAGTCGAGTAGTTCGGTGTTGATAGGTGCCTCCCCTTGAAGCCCGAAGTCATTGGGAGTGCGCACCAGCCCATCGCCAAAACACTGTGCCCAAAGCCTGTTCACCGCCACACGAGCCGTCAAAGGATTGTCTTTTGACAGCAGCCATTGGGCGAGTCCGAGACGGTTCTGTGGTGCGTCGGCAGGAAGACGACCCAGCCAGGAGGGCACAGCGAAACGGACCTTCTCGCCAGGTTGATCATACTGACCGCGGGTCAGGATAAATGTTTCGCGAGGCGTCTCCATCTCTCGCATCACCGAGATCGAGAGGATCTTTTTGCGCAGTTCAGTTTCTTCAATGCGCAGGGTCCGTACTTGCTCCGAGAGCTTGACCAAATCCTCGGTGCCGTGACGCTCAATGTAGTAAGCCTCCAGTTTTTCACTGGTGCTGCGCAGGCGATCCGCACGTGCGACGGCGAGCGTGCCTTCTAAAAACTCACGCCAATGCAGGGTGCTGATCTCTGGAGC
>JBIIUD010000530.1:0-3371 GCA_044340175.1 Verrucomicrobiaceae bacterium | reverse complement strand
AGTGCGGAGGGCTTCATTTATTATGTGTCACGACTGGGAGTGACCGGCACCCAGACCAGCGTGGCCACAGGCATCGCCGAACAGGTGGCAGTCATCAAAGCCGCCTCCAGCGTGCCGGTGTGCGTGGGTTTTGGCGTGTCTAACCCAGAGCAAGCGGCTGAGATCGCTTCCAAGGCAGATGGTGTCGTTGTCGGCAGCGCCATTGTTCGCCTGATCGAGCAAAACGGGGCCGCTCCTGATCTGGCAGAGCGTGTCACCGCCTTTGTGAAACCCCTTGTCGATGCCGTCAAGGAGGTGTAGGCACTCCCCCTCCTTTTCCCGCCATGCAACTGCCTTTCGTCAAGATGAACGGTGCCGGCAATGACTTCGTCATGCTGGATAATCGCGACCTTTCCCTGTCCCTGACCGGAGATCAAATCGCTCGCCTGTGCGACCGCCACCGCGGCGTGGGCGCCGACGGTCTGCTGCTGGTCGAACCCGCCACCTCTGGTGGCGACTTCAAAATGCGCTACTACAACGCCGACGGCGGGGAAGCGGAAATGTGTGGCAACGGCGCCCGCTGCTTTGGCCGCTTTGTCAACCACCTCCACGGCGACACACTCAGCCTCATCCACTTTGAGACCCTCGCGGGGATGATCTCCGCCGAGTTTGAAGGCGACCAGGTGCGCATCAACATGAGCACGCCCTTCGATCTGAAGCTGAACCAAACTCTCCCTGTGGCCGGAGAAGCATTGACCGTTCACAGCGTCAACACCGGAGTGCCTCACGCCGTCGTGTTCTTCGAAGATGTGGAACCGGTCGCCGTGCGCACCCTTGGTGCCGGTCTACGCTACCACGAGGCCTTCGCCCCCAAAGGCACGAACGCGAACTTCGTGCAAGTCCTGTCCCCCGACAGCATCCGCATCCGCACCTATGAGCGCGGTGTGGAAGACGAAACCCTGGCCTGTGGCACCGGCATGGTCGCCTGCGCCCTCATCCACCATGAACTCAGCGGAGCGCCCTCGCCCATCCGCGTGAAGGTTCAGGGCGGTGATACTTTAGCCGTCGGCTTTGTCGAGACTGCTCCGCACTCCTACAGTAACGTCACCCTTTTCGGCCCTGCCGACTTCGCCTTCACTGGCAGGATCGAGATCTGATGCCCCGCCCTGAAAACTTGCTCCCTGATCACCGAAAGACTCCTGATCACCTCATCCTAACCCCTTTCCCCCTACTCCCATGTTCGCAGGCACCCATACCGCCATTGTCACCCCTTTCAAGAACGGCCAGATCGACGAGGCCTCGCTCAAGCGTTTGATCGACGACCAGTTCGCCGGGGGTGTGACGGGTGTCGTCCCCTGCGGAACCACAGGTGAATCCCCCACCCTCGACTACGACGAACACGAACGTGTGGTCAAACTCACTGTCGAATACGCCGCCGGGCGTGGCGTGGTGATGGCAGGCACCGGCTCCAACTCCACCCGTGAAGCCGTAGCGTTGACGCAAGAGGCAGAAGCCGCTGGTGCCACCGCCATCCTCCAGGTAGGCCCCTATTACAACAAGCCCACACAAGAAGGACTCTATCAGCATTTCAAAGCGGTGGCAGAGGCCACCAGCCTGCCCATCATGCTTTACAGCATCCCCGGTCGCAGCGGCATCGAGATCGCCGTGGACACGGTGGCTCGACTCACCCAATCCTGCCCCAACATCTGCGCCATGAAGGAAGCCGGGGGCACCCCTGAACGCGTGAACCAGATGCGCCTGGCACTTCCCCACAGCTTTCAGATTCTCTCCGGGGACGACTCCCTAACCCTGCCCTTCATGGCCGTCGGTGCCGTTGGCGTGGTCAGTGTGGCTTCCAACATCATCCCCGGACCCGTCTCACAAATGGTGCAGCTTGCTCTTGATGGTCGCTTCCGCGAAGCTCTGGCGCTGCATGAGCAATATTACCCCCTGCTAGCCGCCTTCCTGAAGCTGTCCACCAACCCGATCCCCATCAAGACCGCCATGGGCATCGCCGGCCTCATCGACCCCGAACTGCGCCTGCCCATGTCAGAGATGGAACCCAATAAGGTCGAAGAACTGCGCGCCACCATGAAGCAAGTCGGCCTGCTCCACTGAGTTCATTCGCTGATGATCTCACCCACCAGCAGCAGGGCGCCAGGGTAAAACGCAGCGCCCTGAAAGCGCTCTGGTTTGTCCATGGTTTGCTGGCGCTGCGACAGGATTTTCACCTTGTCAGGCATGCCGCCGTCGAGCGTGATGACCACGCTGTGCTCCTTGTCCTCCAACTCCGTGCCGATCATGAACGATGAGAGACGATGATAAGTGCAGTAGGAGTCAAAGCGCGGCACGACCTTGGGCGGTGCACCATCGAGTGAGACCGTGACTTGCCCGCCATCTGGCCCAACAATGTCATACACGGCACAGCGTGTGCCCTTGAACTTGAAACTCAGGCTGGCTCCTGCGACGTCCGCTTTGTAGAGTTCGGTCATGCGATTGGCCCAGCGTTTGGCAAACGTATCCCCCACCATGTCCAGCGCGGTAAACCCATTGCCAGGCCGCACCTTTGCCAGCGGCACCATCTTTGCCTGCTCATAATTCGTCGGCTCCAGCGGTGCCCTTAGCGAGTGACTCCCAGCCTTATCCGAAACCGGTCCAATCTGCGCCAGCGAGCGCACAACCGCCTGAAGATACAACTCATGCCCGGTCTCCACATGCGGGTGGACACTGTCCGGGGCGAAGACGAACTGACCACTGAGCGCGGCCTTCTCTGCCTCAGTCTTCGGCAACGGTGCCTTCCAAAGAAGCTTGCCTTCTTTGGCTAACTTCGCCACCTCTAGCCCCATGTGAATGGTCGGGATACCGTAATGATCTGCCACCTGTTCCATGGCACTAGCAGAGCGCTGGAACTTCCCCTCCAACAGTGGCCCAACCAAGGCCTCCGTGACGGTGTAGACGAAGCAAATGTCGCAGTTCGGTAAAGCGCGCCATGTCTGCCGCACGATGCCCTCCATGCAGCGAATGATCTGCTCCGGCGGTGCGCCACCGTCATTCACTGCAAACTCAACGAATAGCAAGTCGGGACGGTGAGCTAACACATCCTGCTGAAGGCGGCACACGCCCAGGTCAGAGCCGGTGCCACCGATGGCAGCATTGATCTCGCTGAACTTCGCCTGCGGGTAAGTGGCCTGAAAGTGCGCCAACGTCTTGGGCCGCCAGCCCTGCTGCGCCGTGATGCTGCCACCAAGGTAACCAATCTTCACCTCCGCCCCCGGACGTACTGCCTTGGCCATGAAATTCGGCAGACCCTGACGCGGCCGGCACTCCTGTGCAGGCGTCAGTTCCATTTCCGCTGCTATGCCACACGCCACACTCACCCAAGCACACAAAAT
>JBIIUD010000529.1:0-3372 GCA_044340175.1 Verrucomicrobiaceae bacterium | reverse complement strand
ATCGCGCCCGGCAGCCAGAAGTGGAAGGGAAATTGAGCGCTCTTGGTGGCGGCACCGAGGATGACCAGACCTAAAATCCAGGGGTAATGCGCATGGGCCTGAATCATGTCTTTCTGCGCCACCAACTCTGAGAAGCGCAGGGTGCCCGCGGCATCGCCAAGCAGGATCAGACCTGCCAGCAGGGCCAGACCGCCGCCTGCGGTAATGATCAGCGCCTGTTGGGCGGCCTCCCGGGCAGAGGCCTCCTTGTGCTTGAAGCCGATCAGCAAAAAGGAGGTGATGCTGGTCAGCTCCCAGAACAGGAAAAACAGGATCACATCATCCGCCAGCACCAGCCCAAACATGGCCGCCATGAACAGCAGGATGAGGGTGAAAAAGCGCGCTCGATACACGGGTTGCTCCTCAAAATAGGCCGAGCCGTAGAGCACGATCAGGACACCAATGCCAACCACCAGGAGACCCATCAGCAGGCCCAGGCCATCCAATCGGAAAGCCAGTTCCAGTCCCCAAGCCGGAACCCATTCTGAGACACTGACGGGGAACAGTCCTTGAGCCACGTTCGGCATCTGCCAGAGCAGCCAAACCGTCGCCGCACCGGGTCCTGCCGCCAGCACCCAGGGGGCCAGTTTTGGCCACCGCGCCTGGAGAATCCCAGCGCAGGCGCTTAGCAGAACAAGCAGCACGATCAACCAACCCATAAGCACGGACGACCCAAACCCAGAAATAGGCCGTAGGCAACCCCGGATGGCAGCTTTGATGTCTGGCTCCAGAATCCGACTTTCGTCCTAGGTCGAAGGTCGGATAGCGCCCGCCCTGAGGGCGCTGATGATGGACTCACAACCCCGTTGGTCTCCTGAATCATGCGCTACTCACACATGGACAAGCTTTTCACGCCTGAAGGGCTGATCGTTTCCGTGGTCACCATGGCCCTCACCCTTTACCTCTGCCGCCCCCGCAAAGCCAAGATCCAGATGATGACCACGACCCAATCCGGAGGCGCCAGCTTGCACCTTCAGTTTGATGACACCCGCCAGCCGCATGAGTTGCGCTGCTTGCTTGAGCGTCAGCACATGACACGGTTCACTCCTGAAGTGCGTGAAGGCCGCCTCAATTACCTAGCGATGGTCAAGGGGGCGGGGTTGCCCTGTCAGTTCCGGCTGGTTTATGAAGCTGCCACCCCCAATTTCAACGACTACTCCCTGCACATGGAGATGTCATGGGCGCACCTGCCTGCAGAGCAGCATGATGATTATTCCAAGAGCTCCGGAAGTTGGTTTCAGCTTTGGGCTCAGGCGTGGGGATCATCTTCAACGCAGGCCCCAGAGGAGGAGGTCGCCGCGTTGTATCCGGTGCGGGTGGCGCAGGCATTGAACGCCGAGTCTGCTCTGGCGGATGTAGCTTCCATTCAGCGGGAAATTCTCAGCGCAATGCAGGCGGGCGCCACTTTCACCTCTGCTCATAAGGAGGGCGGCACCCGCATCGGTCATGCGCAGGGTCGTCATTACCGTCGGGACTTTGGCGAGTCCACGGCGGAGCGGACCTTCCCGACAGACCGTGAGTTTTTGGTGTATCTGCGTCAATACTTTGAAGGAGATCTAGCTCGGGGCAATGGCACCACAAAGGTCTCTGAGGAGGACGCCTGGATGTTGATCCTGCGCCGCCTGGATCGCGTGTGAAATCGGCGAGGTTTGGCATTTGAATCCTGCCCATTGTCGTGTCTGATCATGAGCGGATGGACCCGGCTCTTTATCTTGTTGGCGGCGGCGCGCTTGTTTTAGGCGTGATGGGGGCGACTTACTGCTACCGATGCCGCGAGCGTGGCATCAAGGAACAGAGTTTGCTCAAGGACAAAGCGGCGCATGCCATTCAGACGCGTTGGGAGCTGCTGTTTGAGCAGAGTCCCTTGAGCGTTCAAATTTTTGATCCAGAGGGCCAAACCAAAAGTGTCAATGCGGCGTGGCGGAATCTGTTCCGGCTTACGGAGGCGCAGGGGTTGGCGTTTAACGTGCTCAAAGATCCTGATCTCAACGCCTCAGGCGCGGTCAATCTGATCCGCCTTGGTTTTGAAGGGCAGGTGGTGAATGTGCCCCCGGTGCCTTACCCAGTGAACACGGATCCCCCGGAGATTCGCTGGATCGGGGGCGTGCTCTACCCGGTCAAAGACACCGAGGGCCGAGTGCTGGAGGTGGTCACGGTGCACAATGACATCACCGAGACCAAACGGGCTGAGGAGGCCATGCTCTCGCTGAATCACACCTTGGAGCAGCGCGTGAAGGAGCGCACCACGGAGCTGGAGGCCGCGCAGGAGAATCTGCACCGGGCACTGGCCACCGAGCGTGAATTGAGCGAGTTGAAAAGCCGCTTTGTCAGCATCGTCAGCCACGAGTTTCGAACCCCCCTGGGAGTCACCATGTCGGCCGTCGAGGTGCTCCGGCACTACGATGAGAAGTTATCATCGGACAAGCGTCGGGAACTCTGCGATGACATCCACGCCGCCACTCGCAACATGGCCGCACTCATGGAGCACGTGCTGCTATTGGGTCGGGTGGAGGCGGGTAAGCTGGTCTGCAAACCTTTGCCGGTTTCACTGGCTGAGGTCTTTGGCAAGTTCATTGAGGAGCAGCTTTCCGTGACCCATCAGAAATGCCCCATCCACTTGGAACTCGCCAGTGGGCTTGAAGGCGCGGCGGCGGATGAGACCCTGCTGCATCACATCTTCAGCAATCTGATCTCGAACGCGGTCAAGTATTCCCCGCCGGGCGGGAACGTCACCGTGCGTGTTCAGCGCAGCGGGACGGATGCGGTGTGCTCGGTCATCGACTCAGGCATCGGCATTCCAGCGGAAGATCAGGCGCACCTGTTTGAAGCGTTCAATCGCGCCTCCAATGTCGGTGAGATCCCTGGCACAGGCCTCGGCTTGGTCATCGTGAAGCGCTGTGTCGAGTTCCATGGGGGCAGCATCCGCGTTGACTCCGCCCGAGGCACAGGCACCACCTTTGAGGTGACCCTACCACTTTACCTCGAGTAACCCCAGACCTTCCACCCCCGGCCTCCGCCGAAGGTCGGATACCGATGCGCCATCAGGTGTGGCAGCATGGGGCCTGCTCGAGAAAAACCCTGGTGCAGGAGCACGTTCCGGCCTAGAGCCTGAACGACAAACACCCAACCTAGGCGCGGCCCATGTTTCTCACGACACCACGCTGCGCTGGCGCAGGGCATTCCAGGCCATGCCCAGGCCGCCCACGACGAAGAGCAGGGGAAACCAAATGCTGTAGAGCGCTGCGCGACTGCCTTGCTTCAGGATCGTCTGCGTGGGGTCCGCTGGATTGACGTAGCAAACGGTCTGGGTGCCCACCGCATAGGCCGCCACCA
>JBIIUD010000527.1:0-3373 GCA_044340175.1 Verrucomicrobiaceae bacterium | reverse complement strand
CGGCTTTGCCGCGATTATTTTTTTTGATCGGCTAAAGCCTAGACACCAACACTCACCCCTCCCACCATGACCCCCGTCCACCTCATCACTGCCAAACGCTCTGCCATCGGTCGCTTCGGCGGCGGCTTCAAATCGCTCCCCGCCGCCGACCTCGCGCACGCTGTCGCCAGCGCCGCCGTTCCGGAAGACCTCCGCCCGCACATCGAGCAGGTCATTCTCGGCCAAGTCCTCCAGGCCGGCAGTGGCATGAACGTCGCGCGGCAGACTGGGTGGAAACTCGGCCTGCCGGAAACCACCCCGGCTTACACCGTGAACATGGCCTGTGGCTCCTCTTTGAAAGCGGTTGCCCTTGGCGCCGATGCCATCCGCCTCGGCGAATGCGGCCTCGTCCTCGCTGGCGGTGTCGAGGTCATGAGCCGCGCCCCGCATTACGCACTCGATTCTCGCTGGGGCAAGAAGCTTGGGCCCATCACCCTGCAAGACGCCCTTTTCCTCGACGGTCTCACCGACGCCATGCTCGGCATCGGCATGGGCGAGACCGCTGAACGCATCGCCGACCAACTCGGCATCACCCGTGCTGAGCAGGATGCCTTTGCCGCGCGCAGCCAAAGTCTCGCCGCCGCGCACCGCGCCGCTTTCGCCCGCGAGATCATCCCTGTCACCGGCCCTGATGGAATCATTAGCGAGGACGAGCACCCGCGCGCCGACACCACCATCGAGACCCTTGCCAAGCTCAAGCCCGCCTTTCGGAAAGACGGCAGCGTCACCGCTGGCAACGCCTCCGGCATCAATGACGGAGCTGCCTGCGTCCTGCTTGCCAGTGACGAAGCCGTCGCTACGCACCACCTCACCTCACGCGCGCGCGTCGTTGCCAGCGCCGCCGTCGGATGTGATCCCGCGCTCATGGGCCTCGGTCCGGTCGGAGCCATCCGCAGCGTTTGCGACCGCGCCGGCTGGCACCTCGATGAGGTCGATGCCATCGAGATCAACGAGGCCTTCGCCGTGCAAACCCTCGGTTGCGCGCATCTCCTCGGTCTCGACTGGACCCGTCTCAACCCACGCGGTGGAGCCATCGCGCTTGGTCATCCCATCGGGGCCAGCGGTGCGCGTGTCCTTGTCACCCTGCTCCACCACATGGAAGACCATGGTCTGAAACGCGGCATCGCTAGCCTCTGCATCGGCGGTGGCATGGGCATCGCCATGGCCATCGAATGCTAATGCGTGCCGCTGTCACTCGGCTTCTTGAGCTAGCTCTTCCGCGCGGAGGTGCTTGAAGCGGAAACCGCCGTCCACGGGCAGGATGACACCGGTGATGTAGTCGGCAGCAGGCGAGCAGAGGAAGGCGGCGGCGTGGCCGATGTCGTCTGGCAGGCCGAGGCGGCCCCAGGGCAGCTTTTTGCCCTCGGCCGCTAGCACTTCGTCGGAGAAGGTGACATGCTCATTGGGGGTATCGATCCAGCCGGGTTCGATGGCGTTGACATTGATGCGGTGGTGGCAGAGCTCGACAGCGATGGTTTGTGTGAGCATGTTCAGAGCCGCCTTGGCGGCACCATAGGGAGCGCAGTGGGCAAAGGGCATGCGCGCCTGGACACTGCTGATGAAGACGATCTTGCCACCCCCTCCGCGTTCCACCATGTGCCGGGCGGTGAGCTGGCTGAGGTGAAAGCCAGCTTTGAAAGTGCCCTCGAAGGTCTTGTCCAGCAGCTCGGGGTCGAGCGTGAGAAAGTCAGCACGGCGGCTGAAGGCAGGGTTGCTGATGAGGATGTCAACACGGCCGGCGAGCCGGAGGGCCTCGGTCAGGAGAGCCTCACAGCCGGCGCGGGTGAAGACATCCGCGGCGGCCTCATGGACTTTGACGCCGAGCGCGCGCAGCTCGGCAGCCGTAGCTGCCAGGGTGGTGCTGCCCGGGCGGTCATTCAGGATGATGTCCGCACCGGCCTGGGCCAGTGCGAGCGCGCAACCTTTGCCAATGCCTTGACCTCCGCCAGTCACCAATGCGATTTTTCCGTGCAGACTCATGGTCATGGTGTCAGATCAGGTTAGGCTATGTTAGGTGAGGTCGGCAAAGGCGCTGACGTCCCGTTTCAGGGCGGTGGACCAGGCGTGGAACTCACTGCTGTTGACCAGGAATTGTGCGCCCTGAGCATGGCGTTTTTGCAAATCTCCCGGTGCGATGACAGGTCCACCGAAGGCTTTACCGTGCTTTTTGCAGGCCGCGGCGACGATTTCCCAGGCCTCATCCAGGGTCATCTCTCCGGTTTGACGCAGGCGCAGGCCGAGGTCTCCCGGACCTACAAAGACAATGTCCACCCCGGGGGTGGCCGCGATGGCGTCGGCGTTGCGCACGGCTTCGGGCGTCTCGATCTGCACGGTGAGAAAGGTCTCACGGTTCGCCCAGGCGACGTAATCGTCCGCATCATGGAGGAGGAAGTCGGCATCCAATCCGGCGTTATCGATGCCGCGGTCGCCGATGGGAGGGAATTTGACCGCATCGACCAGGGTCTTGGCTTTTTCTGGGGTGGAAACATGCGGGATCATGAGGCCTGCGGCACCGTCTTCGAGGTAGCGGTAAAGCTGGGTCTTCTCGAGCTGCGGTGGGCGCATCATGATGTCGATGTCGTAGAGGTGACTGTAAGCAAACATGGCCTGCACCTCCCGAATGGTTTGGGCGCGGTGCTCCATATCGAGCCAAATGCAGTCGTAACCCGCACGCGCAGCATGGGCGACGTAAGCAGGGATGTAATGGCCGAGGCAGGTGACGCGGACGGGTTCTCCCGCGCGGATGCGGGCCAGGGTTTTGCTTTTTCTCATGGGTTGGATTCGGGTTTGAGGGAAAGGAGGAGGAGAGATTGTGCGGCGCGGATGCGTGTGTCGAGATCGGAATGATCCAGAAGTGAAATTAGCAGGTCGCGGGCAGGCCGAAGGTGGATGGCGCCGACCGTCTCGGCGGCATAAGTGACGATGCGGCCGTCATCGGATTTGAGATTGCGCATGACCCACTGGCGTCCTTCGTCATCGCCCAGCCTGGCCAAGGCGTGCTCCAGAAACGAGTGCAGCCAGGGGTCGGGCAGATCTTTGAGGCGGCCTTTGATCAGCGCCACATCCTCAGTTCCGCCGAGCTGCCCGAGACCCCAGCCGAAGAGGAAAAGGAGGTCGGGCTGGGATTCCTCTGCCGTGCGTGCGCGCAAAAAGGCCAGTGCGTCCGGGTTGGCGGTGTGTTTGGCCAGCGCGGCGGCCGCCATCATGCGCAGGCGCGGGTTCTCCTCTTGGGCAAAGGCGCGTCGCAGTGGCGTGATCTCAGCATTGGACGGCCAGCCGACTTTGAACAGGCTCTCGGCAGCGTGGACATGGCCGTGGTCAGAGGGACTTTGCA
>JBIIUD010000528.1:0-3373 GCA_044340175.1 Verrucomicrobiaceae bacterium | reverse complement strand
AGAATAAAGCCGGCGGTGCCAGTAAAAGCCAGTGAGGAGATTCCCAGTCCATGCGTCAGTCGGTCATGTGACAAAGAATCTCCCCACAGCATCTATGGATTCGTCGTGGATTTAGACCCGAATTTCCTCATTCGTCGCGGAGTTCAAAAGCGCTACCTGTTCGCGATGGAAGGTAGGATCATTGCGGAAGGTCAACCTGGCGCCGAACTTTCTTTCCAGGTCCACCAGCAATTCACCATCCTCACTGCGCAGGCGATTCATCACATCAGGATGCACCACCACAATGATATTGCGCTCTTGATCACGCATCCGCGCCAGCACGGTACCGAGACGACGTTGTAATTCCACACTCATGGTGAGCGCTGTCTTCACATGGCCATGCCCTTTGCAATGTGGGCAGGGCTCCAGCATGGTGGTGTCCAGACTTTCATTGAGGCGCTGACGTGTCATTTCCATGAGCCCGAACTGAGAGATCGGCAGCACCTGAATCTTCGCCTTGTCGCGCTTTACCCGGTCCATCATCGCCCGATAAACCGCCTGCTGATCTCGGCGACCCTTCATGTCGATGAAGTCCACCACCACAAGCCCACCCATATTGCGCAGTCGCAGTTGCCGTGCCACTTCTTCAGCCGCTTCCATGTTGGTTTCCAAGATGATTTTATCGACATCCTTAGAACCCTTGTTCCGCCCCGTATTGACATCGATCGCGACCAATGCCTCGGTCTGATCGATGACAATGTAGCCTCCGCAAGGCAGCCACACCTGCCGGAAGAAGGCGTTATCGATTTGTTTCTGGATGCCGTAGTGATCAAAGATCGCGGTATTGCCAGTGAAGTGCGTGATGCGGCGGCGGGCACGGCGAGAGATCTGAGCCGCCATGGCCTGCATGCTCTCGACCATCGCCAAGTCATCACAGACCACCTCATCCACCTCCTCAGTGAGGAAGTCGCGCACGGTGCGCTCCAGCAAGTCTGGCTCCTGGAAACAGCAGACCGGGGCAGCTTTGCCATCCCGCTTCTCGACGATTTCCTTCCACTGCTCCACCAGAATGCTGAGATCACGAACGATGTGTCGGGCGCGTTTGCCAGAAGCCTCAGTGCGCATGATCAAGCCCATGCCCTCAGGCAGGTCTAAGTTTTCGATGATCTTACGCAACCGTGCCCGCTCCTTCGGGTCTTCGACCTTGCGCGAGATACCGAACTGCTCATTGAGCGGCATCAACACCAGCAGACGACCCGCCAGGGAGATGTTCGTCGTGACACGTGGCCCCTTGTTGCCGATCGGACCCTTGGTCACCTGCACCATGATCTCAGAGTTCACCGGATAGAGTGTCGGGATGTCTTGCGACTGAATCTTTTTACCCCGTTTGCCACCCTTACCTCGATTGATCTCTTCAAGCCCTGAGTCGAGCGCCGCTGGGATGGCATCCCAGAAGTGCAGGAACGCATTCTTATCCATGCCAATATCGACAAACATGGCTTTCAAGCCCTGCTCAATATTGCGCACCCGACCTTTGTAAATGCTGCCCACGATGCTGTTCGTACCGACACGCTGAATATTGTACTCTTCGAGTACGCCATTCTCCATGACGGCCACGCGGTTTTCTAACCGCTCGCAGTTGATGACGATCCGGGTGCCAGACTTGAGGTCCTTTTTCCCGGTGATGAATTCCTTGATCTTTTTGAACATTGTCAGTGGCATGAAGCCCTCCTAAATCGTTGGTGGTTGGTGTGATTTTGCAACGGATGCTTGTCAGCGGAGCAGTCGATCCAGCAGACCCCGTTTGCGTTGAGTGTTGTCTTCTTCTGTTGCCGGTTTTGGCGCGGGCGTTGCACCCTCACCTCCCCGGTTGAACAATCCTGCGCGGCGCACGGGCACCGCTTTGGGAATTTTGGTCTCCTGCTGGGCCTCGACCGCCCCCGCAGCGTCCGCCTGAGGGCGGATGGAGGGCCGTGCAACGGGTCGGGCCACCGGAATCACGACCTCCTCTTCCCGCTCTGGTCCCAGATCCTCATCTTCAGCCACAGCCGCCACTAAGACCGGCCCTGCTTGATAGGTGACGGCCGTGATTTGATTGAAGTTGCCTGCGGCCTCAGGCACGGGCTCGATCTTCACATCATACCCATTCGTCAATGCCAACGCCTGCTCCATCACACGCGTCGCCACCGGTGCCGCGGTGCCGCCACCCGAGTGACCGCCCTGGACTAGAACACAAACGGCAAACTTGGGCTTATCATAAGGAGCAAAGGAGATGAACCAGGTGTGATTGTCCTTCGACTTCACCCCTTTCGCCACCCGCCAAAACTGTGCGGTGCCCGTTTTGCCTGCGACCTCCACTTTAGGAATCTGGGCACTCTTTGCGGTGCCACTTGGCGCATTCACCACCTTCCACATGCCTTTGCGGATCATCTCGATCTCCTCCTTGGTGATGCCCTCCTTCTCCAACTCCGCGCGAACGTCAGGCTGCACGTCCTTGACCACGGTTTCACCATCCACAACCCGCTTCAGCAAATGAGGTCGGAACGACTTACCGCCATTTGCCACCGTTGCGACCACCGACGCCATCTGCAAGGGCGTGGCCAACACAAAGCCTTGTCCAATCGAGGTGTTTGCTGTGAACCCATCACTCCAACGCTCCAGTGGCTTATTCAATTGAAGCCATTGCGGATTCGGCAGGATACCAGGGTGTTCGTCTTCCAATTCGATCCCAGTACGCTGCCCCACCCCGAGCATTTGGCAGGCTTTGGTGATGTTATTGATGCCTGCCGCATTGCCATAACGATAGAAAAAGCAATTGCAGGACCGCATGATGGCATCGCTCAAATTCAAGGTGCCATGTGACCCACCCTTTTGCCCGATCCAACATTGCATCATGCGGTTGCCATAGACGACACCACCGGGACAATTGAAAGTGCGCATCTGAATATTCGCCAAACAACCGGCAAAAGAGATGGGGATCTTGAAGGTAGATCCAGGCGCATAGGGTTGCAGAGCCCTATTGAACAGTGGATTGACGAGATTGTTCAGATAGCCATTTTTCCCACTCCAGTCCTCTGTGCTAATACTGGGAATGAACTTGTTAGGATTGTACGATGGAACCGAAGCCATCGCTAACACCTCTCCGGAATTTGGCTCAATCACCACCACCGAACCCCGACCTATTCCACCATCCTGCAGCGCTTTTTCTGCGATGAATTGCATCCGTGCATCGATCGTTAAATACACATCATTGCCCTTGCGCGGCTCTTTGAAACTAACCTCACCAACGAGCCGCCCCCGGGTATTGACCTTCATTGTCCGCATCCCCGGCTTGCCCCGCAGGTAGCCATCAAAACTCTGCTCCAGACCTGCCACACCAAAGTCATCCGGCAGA
>JBIIUD010000526.1:0-3376 GCA_044340175.1 Verrucomicrobiaceae bacterium | reverse complement strand
GCCGTTTGCTGAGCCGTTCACTTTCATGTCGCTCCGGTTTCTCATCGTGCTGGCGGTGTTGACGCCGGTGGCGCTGTTGACACGAGCGCCCTGGCCCGCAGGAAAGCGCCAGATGGCGCATGTGGCCTTTGCCGGACTGCTCATTCATGCGCTGTATTTGAGCGGTTGTGTCTGGTCCCTTTCGCTGGGACTGCCTGCGGGCATTCTGAGTTTGATCGTGTCCATGCAGCCGATCTTTACCGCCGCCTTTGCAGGGGTGACTCTGGGGGAGCGCGTGCTACCGCGCCAGTGGGGAGGGCTCGTGCTGGGTCTCGCCGGCACCGCTCTGGTGGTGGCGCATAAGACAGGCAGTGGACTGACCTTTGTGATGACCGTGCCAGCCTTCTTGTCTCTGATCGGTATCACGGCAGGCACGATGTGGCAAAAGCGATTCTGTCCCGCCTTTGATCTGCGCACGAGCACCGTGGTTCAGTATGCGGCTAGTCTCGTCGTGACCGGGGCGCTGGCGCTGATGACGGAGACGTTGAAGGTGGCGTGGACGGGGCAGTTTGTGTTTGCGCTGCTCTGGGGCGCGCTGGTGCTTTCGATCGGAGCCATCACACTGTTGAACCACCTGATCCGCACGGGCACAGCGGTCAATGTCGCCGGTCTGTTTTACACCGTGCCCGGTGTCACCGCTTTGATGGCCTGGGGCATTTTTGGCGAGACCCTCACGGGCTTGTCAGTGGGCGGCATGGTGGTGGCGGTCTTTGGGGTGTGGTTAGCACGAGGCCGATGAGTACTTGCCTGCAAGCTACTGCAGTCCTGGACGGTTAGTATGGCATGCCTTTTCTTCGCCATGGCCTTCTCCTGAGCTTTTTGACCTTGTGCAGCCATGCGGCTGAGAAACCGTTGCAGCACATTCTCTTCGGCTCCTGCCTCGACACGCACGAGCATCCGATGCTCGAACGCACCCTCACTCTGCCGTGCGATCTTTTTTTGTTTCTTGGCGACAATGTTTATGCGGACAAGGGCGGCGCTGGCATCTCGTTCATGCGGGAAAAGTATGGGCTGCTGAAAAACAGCACTTTCTTCCGAGGACTGCGCGCCAAAAGCCCCATCTTGGCCACCTGGGACGATCATGACTTTGGCGTCAATGACGGTGGTAGTGATTTCCCTCTTAAACAGGGGGCGCAAACCGAGTTTTGGGATTGGCTGGACGAGCCGCTTGAGTCTCCTCAGCGGCAACAACCAGGTGTCTATCACAGCAGACTTTTTGGGCCTGAGGGAAGGCGCGTTCAGGTGATCATGCTCGACACTCGCTACTTTCGCAGTCCGTTGAAAAAGGTGCCCAAAGACCAAGCCATGCTCGGTGGCGCTCATGTGCCTGATAACGATCCGGCCAAGACCCTGCTGGGGGTGGCGCAATGGCAATGGCTGGAAGCACAACTCCGCCTGCCCGCCGAGATCCGCCTCATCGCCAGCAGCATCCAGTTTGCCCCCGAAGCCCACGGGGGTGAGTCCTGGGCCAATCTTCCGCGGGAACAGCAGCGGTTCATCGACCTTGTCCAATCCACCCGAGCCAACGGCGTGATCATCCTCAGTGGCGACCGCCACTGGTGCGAGTTCTCCAAGATAGACGTGCCCCAGGGTTACCCTCTGCATGATTTCACCGCCAGTGCGATGACTCAGAAACACCCCCGCGGCACCCCCACGCCCAACAGAAATCGCTTCCTATCAAAAACCTATCATGAAGCCAACGTCGGCGCGCTCGACATTGACTGGAACGGCCCCGATACGCAGCTCCGTTTTCGCATTGTCGATGTGGCCGGAGCTACCCAACTGGAACACCGTCTCCGTTTGGGCGATCTGCAAACCTCAAAAAGAGACTGACGCGAACCCTTGAATTGTCCGAGGTAGGCTTTGAATCTGATGACCTCGCAGGTAAACTCCTGGTCTGCCCATTGATCCAGATGGATACCCTACCCGACTCCAGTCCCAAACCGCCGCAGCGGGTCTCTTTGGTTGACCTCACTGCGTCGAGTCTGCGGGAGGCTTTGGCGGCGGGGCACTGGCAGGGCTCACTGCCAGGCGAGCGTGAGCTGCGGGGCCGACTTGGGGTGAGTCGGCAGACCTTGCGCGGTGCTTTAGCCTTGATTGAGCAAGAGGGACTGATCCAGACCTCCAGCCGACGGCGGCGCCTGCTTCAATGCCCGGCAAAGAAACCACCTGCCGAGGCTGGCTCACGGGTGGTGGCTGCTGTGACCGGGTGGCCGCTAGCGACGCTCTCACCGAACTCGCTGCTGCTCATTGATGAGTTGAGGGAAAAGCTGGCGCAGGCAGGCTTTCACCTGGAGGTGCATGTGAGTCCCGCTAGTTTCACGGCACGTCCCGGCCGTGCTTTGGAGGCTTTGACCGCCCGCTCCACGGCGGCGGTTTGGCTGCTGCTCGGCGCTCTCAAGCCGCCGCAGGAATGGTTCCGACAGCGGGGCATCCCTTGTCTGGTGCTGGGTTCCAGTGGACCCGAGAGCGGGCTGCCGTCTGTGGATGCTGATCATCGCGCGGCTTGCCGTCATGCTGGCGGACAATTGCGGAAACGGGGGCACCGCAGCATCGCCCTGATTCGCCCGGAACTCGACTTTGGGGGGGATGTGGAAAGTGAGCAGGGACTGCGGGAGGGTTTGGGGAGAGACCGCACTGACGCCGCTTTTCTTCACGTGCTCAAACATGATGGCAGCCGGGAAAAAATCTGTGCCCTACTGGACGCGGCGCTCAAGTCACGCCGACCGCCGACTGCTTGCGTGGTGGCGCGTGCGACGCATGTGCTGACCGTGCTCACGCATTTGTTGAGGCGCGGTCTGCGCGTGCCAGAGGACATGGCTCTCATTGCACGGGATGACGAGCCGTTCCTCAGTCAACTCGTCCCAGAGATCACGCGTTATGTGGTCAATGGCAGGCAGTTTGCAGGCATGGTGTCCAAGGCCGTGCGCCAATTGGCGGAGGGCGGCACTCTACCAATCCGCGCCGTGCGTTTGATGCCTGAATACCTTAGCGGTGGCAGCCTCTGAGGGGTCGCAAGGCGAGGGCATGCAGAAAGGATGCTCTAAGTCCGGACTCCAAAGTTGGAGGCACTCGATAAGCTTGATCAACCCAGGCTCAGCCGCTCTCAAGCATCTCGACTATCGGATTCTGGGCCAGAGCAGTTTAATTAAAACTGTAGCCGCTCCTTTGGGGCGGCGGAGGTGGATCTGGGTCGTCGTCAGCTTGGGACGTATGTTCTCATATGCCCCGGCGCTCCCAAATCAACGGCCACATCTTTTCTTAAATTGCTCTATGGCAACAGAAGCTTGCCTTCGACGGAGTTAAACTCACCACTGCCTGGCTCAAAAGGATAACG
>JBIIUD010000525.1:0-3378 GCA_044340175.1 Verrucomicrobiaceae bacterium | reverse complement strand
ATGCCATAAAGATCTCTCACCGACTGCGGTTCGTCGTCCAACGCGAACACCTCCGGCACACTCCGCTGCATCTGAAAGGCCAGTTCATAGGATTGGATCACTCCTTCAAGCTCGCTGTTCGTTGGGTCCACACGCTCCTGAAAACGGCGGTTAGCTTTTTGCAGGAAACGCAACTGCTTGACCTGATCCGACTCAGTCCAAAAGCCATTGCCCAGATCCGGCACCCCTCCGCCACTGCTCACTCGCGTGCCTTGATAGGTCGCGGGTAGAAAGGCCGACCCATAATTGCCCGCTCCTCCCAAATCCCCGATCGGATTGATCGTGATGAAACCCGGCAAATCCTGAGCCATCGTGCCCAACCCATACGTCACCCAGGCCCCCATCGAAGGCCGAACAAACATTTCGTTCCCCGTATGAATGGCCACCACCGCCTGCTGATGACCCGGATTCTTTGTTGTGGCGCTGTTGATCAGGCAAAGGTCATCCGCTTGTTTGGCCAGTTCCGGAAACGCCTCGGAGATCATGATGCCACTCTGGCCTCGCGGCTTGAATTCAAACTGCGGCGGTAAATACCGTCCGCCTAACTTCGCCAACTCCGGCTTCCAATCAAACGTGTCCAGGTGACTCGGCCCACCATTGAGAAAGACAAAAATGATCCGCTTGGCCTTCGCGGCATGGTGCGGTGCCTTCGGTGCCAGTGGACTTTCAAAACGCTTCTGTTCCTGAGCCATGGCAGAAAAAGCCAGCCAGCCAAAACCCAGTCCCGCCTGCTGAAGCAAGGCACGTCGATTGCAGAAAGAGGTCGTCATAAATTCAGCGATTGTATCTGAGATGGCTCATGAATCATTGAGGCTAGCTTCAAGGGATCATCAAAAAGAAATCAGCAGTGGCACCTAACTTACCTATCATCGATACCGAAACTCTGCGCTTCCCATCACAGCTTGCGCCAGTCCGGCCAACCCATCCACACCACCGCCCAATGCTTCCACGAAAGCCAGCGCCTCTTCGACCTCCTCGGCTTCAGGAGCTCGGCACAACAGCTTTCGATACACCTGGGCCACTTTCTCAGCTGGGTTCGCCTGCTCCAGATCTGCGACCGCCCGGGCAAACAACTGCGACGCCTCCATCACAAAACCATTGTTGAGCATGAACAACCCCTGGGCCGGCACCGTCGTCACTTCCCGCTGCCCTTGGATTTGACTTGGGTTGGGGAAATCCCACACTTCATGCATGGGCGTCAATAAATCCCGCAACACCGGAAGATAGACGGTTCGATAGGGTGACTCCAAGCCGATCAACCCGCGTGTGCGACCGCTGTTTCCTTTGCCGCCATTTCCAGCCAACATCACTCCCACGGGTCGATCAAAGGAAAGCTGATCGCTCACTTGCAGCAGCACGTCCCGCATCACCTCCATCTCAAGGCGCCTCAGTGGCATCCCCGCCAGCCATTCTTTCGGTGTTGCCGCACTGTTCTTCCCGTGACTTTGCCGATAGGTGCGACTCAGCACCAGCATCTTGATCAATTTCTTGACCGACCATCCGCCCTCCACAAAACGCACCGCCAGATGATCCAACAGTTCGGGGTGATCGGGTTTTTCGCCCGTGATGCCAAAGTCATCCACCGTGCGCACGATGCCCTGGCCGAACAAATGGGCCCAAACCCGGTTCACCATGACACGGGCGGTCAGCGGGTGAGTCGGCGTCGTCAACCACTGGGCCAATTGCAGTCGACCACTCTCCTGGGGCCCGACCTTCGGCATCGGTGGTAGCCCTGGGATGGCTAGTTCTCCCCGACTCACTGTCTTACCCTCCTGGTAAGGATCTCCAGCCACACGAATGGCGCAGTTGGCGGGCTTGTCATCCGTGACCGCCATCACCAATCCAGGATCAAAGCCATAGCGAATCGGTTCATTGCCCTGGCGCGGCTGCACCACCTCTTCGCTCATCATCGCCGGCGCAGCATCAATGGCATTGATCCCACCGGTTCTCGAAGAGGTGACCCCTCGGGGTTGGTTCCCTTCAGTGACCCGATACAAATACTCGGGCTCCACATACAGATTGCCGCGATGCTCCGCTTTGTGGGCGGTTCCGGTCCATGTCTGCGAACTTTCAAACAAACCGGCCAAAGCATAATAATCAGCCTGAGTCACCGGGTCCTTCTTGTGGTCATGACAGCGCGCACAAGCCACCGTCAGCCCAAGAAAAGCGCGTGTTGTCACATCGATTTGGTCATCAATACGATCCAACCGAAAAAGGTCGTATTGCAGCGCGGTCAGATCCATACTTCCCAAAGCTAACATCCCCGTACCGACCACGGTCCTTGCCCTGGTCTTTTCCGGCAGCAAATCCCCAGCCACCTGCGCCGCCACAAAAGTGGTGTAAGGCATGTCGGCATTAATAGCATCCATCACCCAATCTCGATAGCGTGCCGCCGCAATGAAGGGGGCATTCCAACTGCGTCCCACCGAATCCGCATACCGCACCACATCCAGCCAATGCCGCCCCCAGCGCTCGCCGAAGCGCGGCGACTGCAGCAACCCCTCCACCACTCTCTCAAAAGCCTCTTCATCGGCCTCCGGAGCACGCAAGAAAGCGTCCACTTCCTGAGTCGTCGGCAGCAGACCGTGCAAATCCAGTGTCACCCGCCGAATCAACGTCGCACGATCAGCTGGCGCCGCCATCTCAGCCTGCTCGGCCCTTTGTCGGTCCACGATGAATCGGTCCAGATCCTGGCCACCCGCTACCGGCTCCACCTGAGGCAGAGCCGGACGTTTCAGCGGCTTGAAGGACCAAGGCACCACGACCTTTTCTGCCCCACCGGCAGAGGCAACAACCAAAAAGCTGATCACAAGTGAGCGCATGAAAAAGTAGGGCAACCATCCTGGTTGCCCGAAGGTTCAATTCAGACGTCAGAAATCACTGCCCCAACGTCGGTTTCACGTCGATCCCCTTCAGTAAGTTCAAAACACGCGTCATGCTTTCGTAGCGCGTCTCCTTCTCCCCTCTCAACACAATCTCCTGCCCCGGATTGCTGCGAGCCAGTTGCGTCAGACGCTCCCTCACCTCCGCATCAGGAATCACCCTTCCCTCGCTGTTCACCACCTCACCCGAGGCATTCAGTTGGACCACCATTGGCTGTGCCTTGCTCGGCACCACCGCTGACCGCACCCCCCGCTCGCCTTCCTTGCCCCGCTCGCCCTCGCGCATGCCCTCTTTCTTCATCTCGCCCTCACGCTGCCCCTCCTTGGGCCGGTCGCCATCCCGCGCTCCTTCCCGTGGCTTGTCCCCATCCCGGGCACCCTCACGCTTCATCTCTCCATCCCGCGCTCCTTCCCGTGGCTTGTCCCCATCCCGGGCACCCTCACGCTTCATCTCTCC
>JBIIUD010000524.1:0-3383 GCA_044340175.1 Verrucomicrobiaceae bacterium | reverse complement strand
ACCTCAAATCGGGCAGCAGGCAGATACTGGACCCTGAATGCGCTGCCCTTAGGCACATCTGGGCGGATGACCTGCGTGCCTTTAAAGGGATACCGACTGGCCAGGGCGTGCTCACCGATCCGCATCAGGTAAGGTAAGCCAGCAACCACCGGCAGTCCGACACCCAGCCCTTGTCCATCCTTTCCCCGAACATCCGTGAGGCCGATCAAATCGGGACCTTGTCGAACAACCCAGCGCTCCCAAGCGGCATGATCCTGGTCCCCCCGATTCACGAAAGCGACTCGCAGATTCGGCTCCTGCTGAGCAAATGAGCGCGGCAGCTTCCAGCCTAGGAGACCGAAATGGAAAGACAGGCCAACAATCACCAATGCTAACGCGTAACGGCGCCCCCACCACCAGCCGGGCAGAGCCCAAACCACCAGCGCAGGCCCTATCAGCCCATGCGGCATGTAGGCGACCGGGGCAAACAGGTAATGAGCCTGCCCCACCCCTGTCAGCACCAGACTAAGTACCCCCACAGCAGCTAGACCAGCCACAGACATCACACGCCACCAACGAATGCAACTTCGTGGCGGTTGAGCTTCGTTCTGTTCTAGTGACCTCACGCCGCCCACCCTGCCCAGAAAACACCCTTCTGCAATTCATCGGGCTGTTTTATCCAGCGGGATTGCGTCTTGCTCAGTGGCTGCGTCGCTGCGGCCGCCGCGCTTCCAAACCTTGGCACCACGCTGGTGCTGGCGGAGGTGCCACCTCCAGACGCGTCGCAGGGGCTCAGGTCTTGGTGCTCACCGTGCTCCTTTCAGGCTGCGGCGGTAAGCCTCCCTTGCAGCCTATCGAGAGTTCTCTTCTGAATGGCGCCCTCGAATCCCAATGGTCTGCCGCAGGCATTCCAGACGAGGGCCCTGTCTCGATCGCACAAGGTGTGATTCGGTTGGGTGCCGGTTTGCCCATGACAGGGGTGCGTTTCACGGGTGCTTGGGACAGCCTGAATCTGCCCTGGATCGACTACGCACTCACCTTTGAAGCCCAACGGGTGGAGGGGCAGGACTTCTTTGCCACCTGCACTTTCCCAGTCGGGTCTCCAAATCGCTGCGTTTCTCTCGTTCTCGGAGGTTGGGGCGGTGGACTTGTCGGTATCTCCAATATCGACCACCAAGATGCCTCCGAAAACATGACCCGCGCAGAACGTTCCTTCGAAAACGGTCGCTGGTATCGCGTGCGGATTGAAGTCAGGGAGGATGACCTGCAAGTCTGGATCGATGATGCGCCCATGGTCAATGTCTCCATCAAAGGCCGCCGCTTGGAACTGCGGTCCGGCGATATCGACCACTGCCCCCCCCTCGGTTTCGCCTCCTGGCGCACCGTCGGCGAAATCCGCGCCATCAAGATCAGTCGCCTCGCCCGTTAGCTTTACTGCCCCCAATCATTTGGGATTTCCTTTCTCCCTGCCCCCGGCTGGCCCTCTTTTTGCTCCCTTGAGCCAGCATGGACCATCCGCCCGCCTACTTTCGGCACACCAAAATCATTGCCACCCTCGGCCCTGCCACCGAGTCCAAAGACATGCTCGCTCAGTTGATCCTTGCGGGTGTCGATATCCTTCGGCTCAACATGGCGCACGCCTCTCACCAATGGGTGGACGATGCCATGTGGTTCATCCGTGAAGCTTCCGCAGAGGTCGGGCGCCACGTGGCCGTCATGATGGATGTCAAAGGCCCAGAAATCCGCACGGGTAAGGTGGATACGCCGATTGAATTGCGCACTGACAGCCTGTTTGAATTTCACATCGAATCCGCCGAACCCACGGGCGATGTTCCGGCGGTTTCTGTCAATTATCCCGGCTTGCCCGCCGACCTTGACCTCGGCACCATCGTGCTTATCGACAGTGGCCTCATCCGCATGCGAGTCCTGGAAAAAGATTCCGCCCGCGTGCGCTGCCAAGTCCTGACGCCTGGCACCTTAGGCTCAAAACGCCACATCAATCTGCCCGGCGTCTTCGTCAACCTGCCCTGCTTAACATCCAAAGATGAAAATGATCTCCAAGCAGGTGTCAGAGCAGGCATCGACTTTGTGGCACTCTCCTTTGTCAGACAGGCAGAAGACATCCGCACCCTGCGTCGATACCTAGATAAACTCGGTTCCTCAGCCAAAATCATCGCCAAGATCGAAGACCAAGCCGGCGTCCGGAACATGCGTGAGATCATTCAGGAATCGGATGCCATCATGGTGGCACGCGGAGATCTTGGCATTGAAATCGACTACCACCGCCTTCCTCTCGTCCAGACCGAACTCGTCGCGATGTGTCAGGCCGAAGGGAAACCGGTGATCATTGCCACGCATCTGTTGGAGACCATGATCACATCGCCTATGCCGACGCGCGCAGAGATCTCAGACATTTCCAATGCCATCCGGGAACAAGCAGATGCCGTCATGCTCTCTGGCGAGACCACCGTGGGCAAGTATCCCTTGGAATCCGTTCAGGTGATGAAAAACATCATCGAGAGCATTGAGCCCTCTGTGAGCACTGCCTTGAATCGTACCATTACTCTCACTGAGCCTAAGTCGAAGATGCTGCGCTCAGCTGCCGTGTTGGCCCAGGAGTTGGGAAATTCTGCCATCGTCGTCTTCACCCGCAGCGGTTTCCTTGCCTACGTGCTTGCGGCTCTGCGCGCCCGGGGAGTGCCTGTTTATGCCTTCACTGATGTTGAGCCCATCTTCCGCCAACTGCTGCTGCCTTGGGGCGTCGAGCCCTTTTTGATGGACTTTTCGGAAGACCCTGAACAGACCATCGCCCATGCGCTCAAGACTTTGAAAGTCAAAAACTGGTGCCAGCCCGGCAGTTGGCTCGTCGTCATCACCAACGCCCTCGCCCACGACAAAGTGATCGACACCCTACAACTCCGTCAGGTCGAGTAGCACCCCGGTCACTGGCCCTCCTTCATTAACTCGGAAGCCGGGCGAATCCCTCGCGTCAGCGCCTCTGAGCGCGCCCGCAACGCGTGAAAATCACATTCCACCTGTAGCCCATGCCAGTAGTCTTCATAGTGGCCAAAAAAGGTCCCAATCCGAATCGACATCAGCGGGGTGATCGATCGCTTGCCACTCACAATTGCACGAATCGTAGCTGCAGACACCCCGATAGCACGGGCCATAGCCTTCTCAGAGATGCCCATTGGCTTGAGATAGTCCTCCAAAAGAACCTGACCTGGAGAGGGAGGCGTATGCATGACGAATGGTGAATCGCTAAAGTTCAATTTTACCCATATTCAAGAACACCCCTCAACGCTGGATGATGACGGGAGTACCGATGCGAACCGCATTGAAGAAGCGCTTAGCATGACGCGGCGGCAAACGCACACAACCGCTGGACGCAGGATACCCCGGAA
>JBIIUD010000523.1:0-3390 GCA_044340175.1 Verrucomicrobiaceae bacterium | reverse complement strand
CCGCATCCGAAAGCACAAAGGCCATGAACGCCGTTGCCAACTCCGCATCCGGCGCTCCCCGCAGCATCCCCACCGGGTCCACCGACACCGCCGTCCCTCCCACCGGAGCCACAAAGCCCACCCGCGACTTGCCATCTTTCCCCCGCGTCTGCTCCTCTGCTGACCGACCGTAATAATCGATGCACATCCCCGCCGCCGCATCCCCACGCGACACCTCCAGCGGGATCTTCGGAGATGAATCCGTGAAATACCGTGCATTGGCTGCGATGCGCTGGATCAGCCGCATGCCCTCCTGCCAGCCCACTCGCACCGCCTCCGCTTCCAACTCCTTCTCCGACTTCGCAAACCGCCTCCCCTGTGGCCGCTGCTTCAGGTCATCCAACGCCTGCCGCATCTTCTGCTGGATCACCATCTCAAACGCTTTCGTCACCGACCCACTCTTCGACGGGTCAGACAGCGCCACCTGCCCCAACAGCCGCGGGTCCGCCAGGTCCGCCCACGACTCCGGCTCCTTTTCAATCCCCAACCGCTTCAACACATCCCGATTGAAAACGATCCCGAAACTCGACAGGCACGTACCCGCCCAGCGCTCCTCCTTATCGCGAAAAGTCTCCCCACTCAGCGTCTCTGGGATACCTGCCTCAGAGAACCACTCCGGGTGCGCCTTGCGCACTGTCGGCAGCCCGCCTTCCCCCTTCTTCGTCGTCGCCACCAGCACCCCCGCCCGCGCCTGCTGCTGGAAATCGTACGGCCCACCGCCGAAAAACAAATCCACCCCGATCCCCACCTCCGACTCCACAAACGCCTTGCGCGCCGCCGCCTCCTCCGTGCCCTCAGAGAAGACCGTCTTCCCCTCCAGACAAGCCTGTGCCACCTTGGGTGACCACGTCTTCCCCAGCGTCTTCTCCCAGTAATGTTGAAACGCCCCCAGATACTCCGACTTCAGCAGCAGCGCGATTTCGGACGTCCCCCCCGGCACCCGCCAGTCCACAAACACCACCTGCCCCGTCTTCTCCTTCCAGTAGCGGCTAAAAGCCAGCCCAAACTCCCGCCGAATCAGCTCATGATGCGGCGTGATCACCACCAGCCGCCGATCATACCGCGCCGGCCCCGTCGAACCCGCTGGCCGCAATAAGAAAGGCCCCGCCAGCGTCACCAGCATCGCCACCACCACCAGCGTCTCCTTCTTGTAACGGCCCAACCACGCCCGCCAGCGCGGCACAGCCCGATCGGGCAGCAGCGTGGGGTCAGGAGTCTCTTCAGCCGTCGTCATGATTGATCCTTACTTGCGCAAAATGACCACATCCTTCATCGCCACCATCAGCTCCGTGCCCGCCTCACCCACGTGCCGCACCCACTCCGGATTCATCTCCAGCACCCGCACCGTCTGATTGCCCGCTAGAGCGATGTCATACTGCACCATCGCCCCTAAGTAGGTCGTGCCCGTGATTTTGCCCGGCAGCCGATTCGGCGTGTCAAACAACCGATGAAAACTCAACGCTTCGGGACGGATGGAAATCACCACCGGCTGCCGTGCCGTGGGCACCCAGTCCTTACCGCTCGGCCGTCCCCGCAGGATGCCCGCAGGCGTCTCCACACTGAACAACCCCGGTCGGCTGCTCTCATGGATCACCGTTCCCTCGATGAAATTCGTCTCCCCGATGAACTCCGCCACCATCGGTGTCGCCGGATTGCGATACACCTCCTCCGGCGTCCCGACCTGTACGATGTGGCCCTTATCCATGATCGCCAGCCGATCCGCCATCGACAGCGCCTCATCCCGGTCATGCGTCACATAGATGCCCGTCAACCCATACGCCTTGCAAATCCGCCGGATCTCCGCCCGCATCTCGATCCGCAGCTTCGCATCCAGATTGGACAGCGGCTCATCCAGCAGCAAACAGTTCGGATGAATCACCAATGCCCGCGCCAGCGCCACCCGCTGCTGCTGCCCGCCGGACAGTTGTTGAATCTTCCGTCCCCCCAGACCGCCGAGTTTCACCTGCTCCAGCGCCTCCTCCACCCGTTGCGTGATCTCCGCCGCCGGTCGCTTCCGTTCCTCTAGACCAAAGGCCACATTTTGCGCCACCGTCATGTGCGGCCAGAGCGCGTAGCTTTGAAACATCATGCCCGTCCCCCGCTGATGCACTGGCAGCTTCGTCACATCCTTATCATCAAAGAAAATCTGCCCCTCCTCCGGCTCATAAAAGCCCGCAATGTGGCGCAGCAGCGTCGTCTTCCCACAGCCGCTTGGCCCCAGTAGAAAGAACAGTTCCCCCTCCTCAATATCCACACTCACCCCATGCAGAACCGTGCTGCGCCCAAAGCGCTTGGTCAGTTGACGGATAGAAATCGAAACCATGAGACGAAGAGAAACAGAGAAAAAAGAACGGCGAACCTTAGGGTTTTAAGACAGTCCCCCACCCTCCGCAACCCTCCCGTTTAGTTCAGCCTCAAAAATCCCACCTCAACCGACAGCTTCCAGCCCGCCTCCCCGTTGGAGTCAAGCCTTCAGGCGATCATTCAGCCACTGGCACGCCAACATATCCAGCCCAAGGCAAGCCCCCGCAGGTGTCCAGTCTTCCAGCCGATCCATGCACCCAGAAAGACAAGGGCTGGTTTGAGGAATAGTTATGATGGACAAATCACGTGGGGCATTGCAGCATCGTCGCCTAGCGTCACTCCCGTATGACTGCCTCCAGCTCCCCTAACCCAACCTCTGCGCCGTCTCCCGGGCGGTTCAGACGGCGATTTGGCCGCAGTGGCATCGCGCTGCTGTTGTTGCTGGCAGTGGTGGCAGGCGTCTGCTTGCACCATGCTATCGACGGGCCACACCCCTGGGGCAAAGAGATCATGAAGCGGGTGGCGGACGGCAAAGACCTGCGCGCCAAGGAGTATGGCATCATCGGTGTCTGGTGGGGATGCGTTGTTAGCGTGGGCATCTGCGGCGTCCTCTTGCTGTTTGCCTCATGGTGGATGCCGGGCGCAGCCAACGCACCCCGACGCCAAAGCTCGCGCCCGCCGACTCCCGGCACCGCCTTCCAGCTCTTCCTGCTCATCATTCTGGGCAGTGCGGTCTTTCTGCGCGCCCCGCAACTGACCCACAGCCTTTGGAATGACGAAGAATACGCGCTGCGCCGCTACTTTCACGGTTCGGAGGAACGCCAGGCGGATGGGCGACTGGTGTTTGAGAAGTTGGACTGGGACGAGACGCTGTTTCACAATTTTAACGGCAACAATCACCAACTCCAGTCCGCCTTAGCGCGCTTCAGCCTGGAGACCTGGCGCTTTTTACGCGGCAAACCTGAGGAAGCCTTCAGTGAGGTGGTGGTGCGTCTGCCCTCCCTAGCAGCAGGCATCTTCACTCTCGTGGCGCTAGCTCTGGTCGGA
>JBIIUD010000521.1:0-3392 GCA_044340175.1 Verrucomicrobiaceae bacterium | reverse complement strand
GGAGCACGCGTGGATCACGCTGGAGCACACGAAGCATCACTTCGACACGAAGAACCTCGGATTCGGCAAGTGGATCGGGCGCACCCTGGAAAACGTGGGCCTGCAGGCGCTGATCTACACGCCCGTGACCTTCGTGGCGCTTGTGGCGGCGATGTGGGCGGGGATCAGGCAACGCACGAAGCTGACGCGCGCGGCGCTTTTTCTGCTGCTGACCTCGGCTCCGGTGCTGGCGATTTTTGCCGTGCTGGCCCTGCGGCAGCGGATCAATCCGAACTGGCCTGCGGCATTCTTCGTGCCCGCTTTCATCCTGGCGGCTGCGTGGATGTGCGGAAGGCTGCCCACGACGGCGCATCTTGGCTGGAAGCGGTGGTCGCTGCGGGTGGGCGGGGCGCTGGTGGCGCTCGTGCATGTCCTGCTCGTCGTCGTTTTCACCACGAACCTGAAAAGCATCAACAAGCTCTCCAGCATCCGGGGCTGGCGTGAGGCGGGGGTCGAGGCGCAGAAGTTTCTCGATGAGGTGCCGCAGCCGGAAAGGACCTTCGTGATGGCTCTCGGCCACCGCTACCATGCGGCGCAGATGGCCTTCTACATGCCTTTGCATCCCCGGCTTTACCGCTATGAAGCCAGTGAAACGGTGCAGTCCCAGTATGAAATCTGGCCGGGACCAGAAGAGCGCATCGGCTACGATGCGCTGATCCTGGACCCTAGTCCGGGTAAGGGTCTGCTGCAGAACGCCCCGTTCATGGAGTGCTTTGAGAAGCTGGAGCATCGCGGCGACATCTGCATCCCGCTGGGGCAGGAGAAGCGGGAGTTCAGTGTGTATCTGGGGCGGAACTTGAAATCATGGAAGGCCGTTCAGCGCTGATGCCGGCTGAAAATGACGAAACCAGAATGAGGAATGACGAATCAGTGACGAACTCCGAAGTCCGAGCGCTGCAATTGAGGCATTCGGGCTTCATTCGTCATTCCCTCTCCATGTCTGCCATTTTACCATCATGACTTCCTGGGACCTGAGCCTGCTGCATCGAATCAACTCCGAGTTGTCGCATCCGGTGCTGGACTGGCTCATGCCCGCGCTTTCGGCCATCGAGGCCTGGCTGCCGTTCATCATCGCCGCCGCACTGCTCACCGCCTGGCGCGGTGGGAAAAAGGCGCGCGTCATGCTGCTGTGTCTTGGCATCGCGATCGGCCTGGGCGACGGCGTGATTTCGAACACGATGAAGAAGACGATCGGCCGCGTGCGGCCGCGCGATGCGATGGAAGGCGTGATCGTGCGTGATCTTGGAAACGCCACGCCGGCCTTCATGCGCCTCTTCGAGAAGCCGGTGGTCAAGCCCTGCGAACCCAACGGCGGTCCGCGCGGGAAGTCCTTCCCTTCGAGTCACACGATCAATCTTTTTGCCGCCGCCACGGTCATCGCGCTGTTTTATCGCTGGATCGGATTCGGGATGTACTTTCTGGCCGCTGGCATCGCCTACTCCCGCATCTACTGCGGCGCCCACTGGCCGTCTGACATCCCGCCCTCGATGGCGCTGGGCGTTTTGATCGGGCTGGGGGTCGTCTGGGCGATGAGGCGGATCAAGCCACGCCTCTTCGCCTGCTGAACAGCCCAGACCCCCTCACACCCCGTCCTCGCTCCACGTCCTGGCCAACACGACTCCGCCCCCTTAAAAGCATTTTCCTTGCTGTCAGCCAGACGCCCTCACAACTCGTCTCCAATCCACATCCAGGACCAACTCGACCCAGCCCCCTTCAAAAGCAATTTCTTCGCCGATCAACTCAGCTGAAACCCAATCCTCCGCTTTGGCCCCGCCTTCTCCCCGGAGTGCTCTGCCTTCGCCTTCTTCACCTTCGCAATCTCCCGCTCGATCATCGCTTGCGTGACCATCCACCGCTCCGGGTTCGAGTCCGTGCTGCCCGCATAAATCGCATTGACGCACACATTCAGAATGTCCCCGCCACTGAGACCGCGTGAGAGCTCCGCGAGAACCGCGTAATCAGCCGTCACCCGCTCGGGGTTGGGTAGATGAAGGGTGAACAGCTCCCGGCGCATGGAACCGTTGGGAAGGCGAAAGTGGATGTGGCGCTGGATGCGGCGCAGCAGCGCAGGATCGTAGTTCTCAAACAGGTTGGTGGTCACGATCACCACGCCATCAAACCGGTCCAACTCCTGCATCAACGTGTTGCGGTTCTGGTTGATGCTGGTGGAGCAGGACTCGCCGGTGGCCACGCGCTTTGACAGAAGGCTGTCGGCCTCATCGAAGAACAGCACCGCATCCTGGTCTCTCGCTGCTTCGAACACCGCCTTGATGTGCTTGGCCGTGTCGCCGAGATACTTTGAGATGACGGCGGAGTAGTCCACTTGGTAGAGGGGCTTGCCAAGCCTCAGGGCAATGCCCAAAGCGGCGCGCGTCTTGCCGGTGCCGGGCGGACCATAGAAGTTGAGGAGGCAGCGGCCTTGCAGCGGTTGGATGGCGCTCAGGTTCCAGATGCGGTCCAAGTCTGCGCGGATTTCCAGGGCGCGCAGAGCCGCCAGGATGTCGGTCTTCACCTCCGGATGCAGGATGAGCTTGTCGAGGTCGTGACGAGGATCAGGGAACACCAAATCACCAACGGGCGGTGCTTCAAGTTCGGGGTCGCGGCGTCGGCGCCGGGGGTTGCGGTGGTCCTCTGTAGTGACGGCATCAGGTGGCAGTTCGATTTCGGGGCTTGGCTGGGTCAGGGTGGTCGTGGGCATGGTGGTATCGGATTTGGGTTATTGAAAGCATTCCTCCGCCCATTCGCGGGCGGAGTCAGTGATGACGCGGATGAACTCTTTGGGCTTGGTCGCCAGATGGTTGTCCCCGATCAGATGGAGGTAAGTGTTGAGAGCAGCGCACACAGCTGCGCCGAGTTGAACTTCCGGATCGTCCAACTCCAACACACTCTCCCAGTAGCCGATGCGTTCGCGAAGACTGTTGAAGCGCTTCGAGTCGGGCAGTGGCTGGCCGCGCATGTGATCGTTGCAGTGCGGCTGCGGAGTGGAGGTGACGAGGCGGGCTGGAATGAACTCCCGCGCTTTCGCGCAGGCCCAGAGGATGGCGTAACCATCCATGCGATCATGGATGGGAATGTGACGAATCGGCGGGGAGCCGATGAGAACGTGAGGGGTGCTGTGGGTTGTGTTTGGCATGGTGGTATCAGGTTTGGGTTTGGGTGTCTCAATCAGCTATCCGCAGACTGCGTATGGCTCGGACCGGAAAAGGCGGCTTCGAGGCGCGTGGCATCGCTGCACTGCACGATCTGCCGGGCGTAGCTGGGGATCTTGCGTTGGAGCAAGTTCATCTGCTTGGGGCTGAGGCTCCGCCGGCGGAGGTATTGGCGGGCGAAGCTGCTGATGATCTCGGCATCAG
>JBIIUD010000522.1:0-3392 GCA_044340175.1 Verrucomicrobiaceae bacterium | reverse complement strand
AGGGAAGGCGGTGTATCCACCCGATATGCCATGCCTACTGCTGCGCCAGACGGCAGAGCGGCTGAAGCGGGCCCAAGAAACGCTGAAAAAGCAGGGGTATCAACTGTGCGTCTGGGATGCCTGGCGGCCCCCGGAGGTGCAGTTACGCTTTCTCAATGAATCCGATAAGGCTGAGCTGTTTCGTCATCCTGACGAGGGCTGGTCGGGCCACTGCGGCGGCTGCGCGATTGATGTCACCCTGCTGGATAAAAAAGGTCGCCTCTGCCAAATGCCCACCTGGCATGATGAGGCCAGTGAGAACACCGGCTACCATTACAAAGGTCGCAGCAAAGAGGTGGCCTGGAACATCTATCGACTGCAAACCGCCATGCACAACGCCGGCTTTCGCATCCTGGAGAGCGAGTGGTGGCATTTTGACGATACCAACCTGACGACGCATGCCGTGCCCGTGGTGTCGGCGGCGGAGTTAGGGGTGGTGTTGCCGTAAGGTGCGCTCGTCTTTGCCACTTAGACCGGTTCTCGAAATTCTTGTCACCTTGCCACTGAGGCTGCTGCGCTCGCCGGCTCAAAATGACAATCTTTTCGAGAAACGGTCAAAAAAAACCTGATTTGCTCAGTTTTGGCTGAGCGAATCAGGCAGTGATAGGGGCAACGACGCCCACAGGGTTAAGCTGCGTCCGTGGTTTCTGCAGGCTCAGGCGTTTCCTCAGGGCGTGCGTCGGTGGTGAACTTGAGGGCTTTACCGTCCTCATTGGCGATGACCTGGACGCGGTCGCCAGGTTTGACGTCACCGCGAAGCACGTGCTCGGCGAGGGGGTCCTCGATGTGTTTTTCGACAGCCCGGCGCATGGGGCGGGCACCGTATTGAGGATCGTAACCTTCCTTGATGAGGAAATCGCGCGCGGTTTGGTCGAGCACCAGTTCGATCTTCTTGTTGCGGAGGCGGGTGAGCACCTTGCCGACTTCGAGATCGACGATGCCTGTGAGTTCGGTTTTCTCCAGCATACGGAAGACGACGATGTCATCCAGGCGATTGAGGAACTCAGGTTTGAAGAACTTCTTGGCCTGCTCACCGATCTTGCCTTTGATGCCTTCGTGGCTGGCGTTTTCGTCTTGAGTCATCGCGCCAAAACCTAGGGAGGTCTGGCGTTTGATGGTCTCTGCACCGACGTTGGAGGTCAGGATGACAATGGTGTTACGGAAGTCGATCTTGCGCCCGAAGTTGTCGGTGACTTGGCCTTCTTCAAGGATTTGAAGCAGGAGGTGCATGACGTCTGGGTGCGCTTTTTCAACTTCGTCAAAGAGTACGACGGAGTAGGGGCGGCGGCGCACGGCTTCGGAGAGTTGGCCACCTTCTTCATAACCCACATAGCCTGGAGGTGCCCCGATGAGGCGGCTGGCGGTGTGCTTCTCCATGTATTCCGACATGTCGAGTTGGATAAGAGCATCCGAACTCCCGAACATGAACTCCGCCAAGTTCTTGGCGAGGAAGGTTTTGCCGACGCCGGTAGGGCCGAGGAAGAGGAAGGAACCAATGGGGCGACGTGGGTCCTTGAGATCGGCACGGGAGCGGCGCAGGGCTTTCGAGATGGCGATGACAGCCTCCTCTTGGCCGATGACACGGCTTTTGAGTTCTGTTTCCATCTTGAGCAGTTTCTCGGCTTCGGCGGTTTCCATGCGCTGAAGGGGAACACCGGTCCACTTGGCGATGACGGACATGATCTCATCATCATCCACATCCACAGTCTTCTCTTGGCTGGCGTTGCGCCACGTTTCAAGCAGAGAGTCAAAGCGCTTCTTGGCCTGCTTCTCATTGTCCCGGAGGGCAGCGGCTTTTTCAAAGTCCTGCTCCCGGATGGCTTCTTCTTTTTCGATGCGAATGGCCTCAATTTCCTCTTCGATGCCTTTCAGTTCGGGCGGACGCGTCATGGCGGCGATCCGGGCTTTGGAGCCGGCTTCGTCCATGATGTCGATGGCCTTGTCTGGGAGGAAGCGCGAGGGCAGGTAGCGGGAGGAGAGCTCGACGGCAGCGACGATGGCCTTCTCGGTGAAGCGGGCCTTGTGGTGCATCTCGTATTTGCTCTTGAGACCGCGCAGGATCTTGATGGCATCTTCGACAGATGGCTCTTCGACCTTCACCGTTTGAAAGCGGCGCTCGAGGGCGGCGTCTTTTTCGATGTATTTGCGGTATTCGTTGAGGGTGGTGGCTCCGACGCATTGCAACTCGCCACGGGAAAGGGCGGGCTTGATGATGTTGGAGGCGTCCATGGCGCCTTCTGCGGAACCTGCTCCGACGATGGTGTGGAGTTCGTCGATGAACAGAATGACGTTCTTGTTGCGGCGAATCTCGTCCATCACGGCCTTGATACGCTCTTCAAACTGACCGCGGTATTTGGTGCCGGCGACCATGAGGGCGAGGTCGAGGGTGATGACTTTTTTCTCGCGCAGGATTTCCGGCACATTGCCAATGGAAATTTCTTGAGCGAGACCTTCGACGATGGCGGTTTTACCAACGCCTGCTTCGCCGATGAGAACAGGGTTGTTCTTGGTGCGGCGGCAGAGGATCTGGATGACGCGGGCGATCTCGTCAGCACGACCGATGACGGGGTCGAGCTCGCCTTTCTGAGCGAGTTCGGTGAGGTCACGGCCAAAGGCGCGTAGGGCAGGGGTTTTGCTCTCTTTTTTGGAGCTGGGAGAGGAGCTGGGGTCTTTCTCATTGCTACCGCCGGAGCTTTCTTCGTCCTCATCTTCGTCGTCTTCTTGACTGGTGAAGTTGGGGTCGAGTTCCTTGAGGATCTCGTTGCGGGCTTTGTCGAGATTGATGTCGAGGTTGCGCAGGACTTGAGCGGCGACGCCTTCACCTTCACGCAGGAGACCGAGCAGGATATGCTCAGTGCCAACATAAGAGTGGTTGAGGGCTTTGGCTTCCTTCGAGGCGAGGGCGAGTACCTTCTTGACCCTGGGGGTGTAGGGAATGTTGCCGACCATTTTGGTCTCAGGGCCAGAACCCACCTGCTGTTCGACCTGCATGCGCACGGTCTCGAGGTCGAGGCCCAGTTTGTGGAGGACATTGACGGCGACGCCCTGTCCGAGCTTGATGAGGCCAAGCAGGATGTGCTCGGTGCCGACGTAGTTGTGGTTGAAACGATCAGCCTCTTTGCGGGCAAGGGCTAATACCTGTTGGGCGCGCGGGGTAAAATTATTCATCATTGGTCTCCTGGAAAGGGCCTCCAGTTGGGGGTGGGGTTTCGCTTTGAATTACGTTAGTAGGGGGAGCTATGGATTGCAACCTCAGGCGGGTGATTTCCGCACGCATCATGTCTCTTTCTTCGGGGGAAAGTTCGCGTTCGGCCTGAAGCTGCAGGTGGGCAGGCTGGATTTCCAGCAGCAAC
>JBIIUD010000519.1:0-3394 GCA_044340175.1 Verrucomicrobiaceae bacterium | reverse complement strand
ACGGACTTCCGGGCGATGATGCCAGGGGCCAACTTCTCGACGGGATACTGGGCTTCACCTTTGATGTCGCCTTTGCCGTCAACGGCTTGTCCAAGTGCATTGACCACGCGACCCAGCAGGCTCTTACCGACAGGAACGGAAAGCAGACGCCCGGTGGTCTTGACTTCGTCACCCGCTTTGATGGTCTCACCGGAGCCGAGCAACACGCAGCCGACTTCCGTTTCTTCGAGGTTCAAAGCAAGGCCGTAAAGGCCGCCAGGGAACTCGATCATCTCGTTGAGCATGACATCGCTCAGGCCTTCAACACGTGCGGCTCCATCGCCGATTTCGCGCACGACGCCCACGTTGGACTTGGTGACGGCGGTCTTGAGGCCGGCGATTTGGGATTCAATCTCCTGAAGGATGTTGCTCATAGGTCGTTAGGGTTCGGAAAAAAAGGACTGAAAGGATGGTTGAAAAAGAAATTAGGCCAGTTGGGCCTTGAGGTTTTCCAGGCGGGCCTTGACGGAGCCATCCCAGACATCACTGCCGACGCGCACACGAATGCCGCCGAGCAGATCAGGTTTAAGAGTGAATTCGAGCGCCAGTTCGCGACCGTATTTGGTGCTCAGACTGTGTTGAAGCTGTTGGCGCTGCGCGGCATCCAACTCGCTCGCACTCTCCACGATGGCGCGCTGCTTCTCGATCTCACCGCGAATCTGACGGGCAAAGTTGTCGAGAATACCCACGTAACCACGGGGCTTGGAGGCCGTCACCTGCTTCATCACCAAACGCACGCGAGACTCGTCCAGCTTGCCATCCACGATGCAGACGCGGAACAGTTGGCGGGAGGTGCGGCGGGCTTCTTTGCTGATTTTCATGAGAGAGACGGGCTCGATTCGAAAAAATTAAAGAGAAACTTGTGCGGTTGTCTCTTGGTTGATGCGGTTTTGATCTTCGCTGTTGAGCACCTTACCGGTCACCCGTGAGGTAGCGTCGGAAACCATGCGACCAAATTCGCGCTTCAATTGGGACATCAATTGCTCATGCTCCAATTGGGCAGCCTCGCGGGCTTTGGCAATGATCTGATTGGCTTCATGCACCGCATCTTGCTGCTTGCGTTCCGCCAAGGACTTGGCGCTTTCGTTGGCGTCTTTGACCAACCGTGCGGCCTCAGTGTTCGCTTCGTCGATGCGAGCCTTGGCATTGGCTTCCGCCTCAGCTAGGTCTTTGGCGATTTTTTCCAGCTTCGACTCGCCATCCGCGATGCGTTGGCGGCGCTGTTCCAGCATGGCCATGATCGGCCCAAAGGCTTTGGTTTTGAGCACCCAGAACACCACGCCAAAGATGATCACTTGAGCGATGAGTTTCGGCAATTCGAGGCCGAATTGGTCTGCGATACCACCAGAAGCTGCGAGAAAAGTCATGGCCGGAGAGGATGCGGTAGGAACAAGATTGGAAATGAGAGGATAAAAGGGTCGGCGGATCGCATGATCCGCCGACGATTAGAGGCAGAATTAACGGCCGCCGAAAGCGATGATCAAGGCGTAGATGGCGATAGCTTCTGCCAGCGCCATACCGATGATGCCGAGGGTCAGGATGTTACCGAAGGCGCCAGGATTGCGACCCACAGCTTCAACAGCCTTGCCACCGATCATGCCGATAGCGATACCAGCGCCAGCGCCAGCGAGACCGAGGGTGAATGAACCGTTGATGCCAGCGGCAACGGCAGGAGTAGCAGCGGCGCCGGCGTCGGCAGCCATGGAGATAAGTTCCATCATCATGTGTTTAAGTCTTTCTGTGTTGAGTTAGTTTTTATCGTTGTTTTGTCCGCCGCCCACACGCTTGGCATGGTCCCGACGGTCAAAGGTTTCAAAGGAATCAATGGGCGTCCGCCTCGTGCCCGTGCTCATCATCATGATGCTCATCATGAGTGGTCGAGAGCTGGATGTAAACGGCGCAGAGCAGCGTGAACACCACAGCCTGCAAAAGTCCAACGAGGAGTTCCATGAAGTAGAAAGGCAGAGGTGCGAGCACGCTCACAACAAATTGAGCGGCGCCGCCGAGGCCAAACTTTTCACCCAGCGTCATCATGGTGTGCAGCAGCGTTTCACCGGCAAAGATGTTACCGAACAAACGCAAGGACAAGGATGCCGGACGGAAAGCCATGGAAACCACTTCAATCCAGCCCACCAGGAAGAAAACCACGGCAACCACCAGACCCATGATGCCTTTCAGGCCGCCTTTGGGACCAAAGGTATGGGTAATGAAACCCCAGACGCCCAGTTCCTGAATCGTGATGAACAACCAGACGAGCACAAAACACAAAGCCATGCCCAAAGTCATGTTCAAATCGGCCGTTGGTGGGCGCAGCAGGGGTTTTTCAATGTGACTCAAGCTCAAGAACCCGTGCCCTTCACCCCAGCCCACCGTGCCCACACCTGGAAGCAGACCAAAGTAGTTGGCCATGATGATGAAGATGAACAGGGTCGCCAACAGCGGAAAGGCTTTCGGCGCGATCTTTGGCCCGACGATGTCTTCGATCTTGTTGTACAAGAATTCGACCACCAACTCGAAGAAGTTTTGCCATTTGTGCGGCACCAGCGTCATGCCCGTGGTTGCTTTCTTCGAGACCCAAAGAATGACGGCCAAGACCAGAAGAGCCACTAACAGAGAGTTAGTAACGAAGGCCATGAAGCTGCCCTTTTCTCCGAGGAGAGTGACAGCTTTTTGGCTCACCTCAGCGAGAGGCAGGAAAATTGGGAGAAGGTCGGGAGTCATTATCGACGTTAAAACAAGCGACCCGAAAAGATCGGGGACGATGTCTATCTGAATGGCGATTAACGCGCAAGATGAATTTGTGAAATTTTTCACAAAGTCGTCTTTCGCCCGTTATTACGAGCTTTCCGCTGATTTCAAATAGCACCGCAAAGACCGCTCAACGACTTCAAAAACAGCCCTCAAGTCGCCCCTAAGCATGTCAGAGAAAGGCAAAACCCCCAAAGTCACACCTTACTCTCCCTTCCATTCCTTCTGAGTCGCTGACGCAATCGTCATGTCTGCAAAAATCCGACTTCGGACAATCCATTCACTTGCTTTCCCTGCGCAACCACGCAGGTAAGTTCCTCCCATCCCGTTAATGTTTGACACGATTACAGCAATTCCCTTCAAGAAACGCCTGATCGCTCTTTTGAGCATCGCCTGGTGGGTTTGCGCGTCCCCAGCCTTTGCCGCTGGCGAGCTTGAAAGCTTTCCAGGTTGCACGGTTGTCGATGAAGACTGGGCTGACGGCGACAGTTTTCCCGTAATCTTCCCCGATGGCACGCAGCGCACGGTCAGGCTCTACGGTGCCGACTGCTTAGAAAGTTCGGTCGCAGGCAGCGAGTCCAATGCCAAACGTCTGCGCGACCAACGC